>NZ_DKHR01000001.1:27847-67535 GCF_002453835.1 Psychrobacter sp. UBA6739 | reverse complement strand
AGTTTTAAGCAAATAAGTTTTAAGTAAATAAGTTTTAAGTAAATAAGTATTTAGATAGTGCCACTTAAATAATGCCATTGTGGGCAGAACGTTAAGTGAGCAAAGCAATCATTGAGCACCTTAGCACACAATAAATCCAGTACATACTAAGCGACATCATTGTAGGTAATCATCAATATGGTAAGTTTTCATAATTTTTCAGTCACGCCTCTGTACCATGTTTTGCAGCGCCTGATGCGCCTGTGTCGTCCTCTTTGCCTAGCCGTACCATTATGGGCTGCCAGTACGGGTCTTGCGAGTGCTGAGAGCTGGAAAGTCAACTTACAAGATGCCGATATCAAAGCCTTTATTAATGAGGTGGCAACCATCACTGACCAAAACTTTGTCCTTGATCCGCGTATCAATGGCAATGTGACGGTAATTTCTAACAAAGCCTTGTCGCGTGACGAAATATATCAGCTGTTTTTGAGTGTGATGCAAGTCAACGGTATTGCAGCGATTGACTCGGGAACGACCATCAAATTGGTGCCAGATAATGTCGCCAAACAATCTGGCGTGGCTGTTGATTTACGCAGTGACAGTGTTGGTGAGGCGTTAGCTACTCGTGTTATTTATTTAACCAATACCCAAGCCGCAGAAGTGCTGGGTGTCATCCGTCCGCTTATGCCCCAATCAGCTCATGCCGCTGCCGTGCCTGGTGTCAATGCCTTGGTATTGTCCGATCGTGCCGATAGTCTTAATCAGCTGACGTCGCTTATTCGCGATTTAGATAGCAACGTCAATGACAGTTTGCAAGTGATAGCACTACGTCACGTCGATGCTGAACGTATGATGGAATTGATTAGCGCCTTGGTTGCAAGCGCTGGTAGCGGGCAAGCACAAGGTGGTAATAACCAGCTTAAAGTCATCGCTGACACCTCTAGTGATAGATTGTTGGTGAAAGGCAGTCCGGAGATGATTGCTAAAGTCAAAGAGATGGTCAATCAATTGGACACCACGCCTACAAGGCGTTTGAGTGGTCTGCGCGTCTTTCGATTAAAATACGCCAGTGCAGGTCATATTGCAGATATGCTACGCGGATTGCTCGCCAATCAATCTATTAATAGCGCTGGAGCAACGTCCTCGTTAGAGTCGGCATCATTGAACGATTCCAGTAGCACGGGTGCTACTTTGACTAATGAGTCTAGCACTAACACAACGAACAACGCGACAACCTCAGCGACCTCTAGTGCCAATTCGAGTAGTACTGGTACAGGTGTTGGCGGTCGACCTTTTAGTATTATCGCTGATGAAACCCAAAATGCCGTTATCGTTAATGCAGCACCTGAGCTAATGTTTGAGATTGAAGATGCGGTCAATCAGTTGGACAGTCGCCGCGCGCAAGTATTGATTCAAGCGGCTATTGTAGAAGTGTCAGGTGATGATGCGACCCAGCTTGGTGTGCAATGGGCGCTTGGCAATGCCAATAGCGGCTACGGAGTCGTAAACTTCAATAACGTAGGCGCGAGTGCTACAGCACTTGCTGCCGCGGCGTTGGGTGGCGGTGCCGCCAGTATCAGTGCAGCAGCAGGCTCGATAGCTGGTGCTTTGATTGGTATTGGTGATAGCAGCAAAGACAGTCAGGGAAACACCCAGTTTTATGGGGCTATCTTGCAAGCACTTGATTCTTCTACCAGTGCCAATCTGCTGTCTATGCCATCAATTTTGACATTGGACAACGAAAAAGCCAGTATTTTAGTGGGTCAAAACGTGCCTTTTGTGACAGGCTCTTTTACCACCAGTGGCAACGATTCTAGCAACCCCTTTCAAACCATTGATCGTCAGGATATTGGTATCAACCTAAATGTCATTCCTCATATTGGTGACAATGGCACCGTACGCTTGGAGGTCTCGCAAGAAGTCTCGTCGGTGGTGCCGGGCAGTACGGGTAACGCCAGTGGTTTGATCACCAATAAAAGCCTCATCAATACGACGATTCTGGCTGATGATCAGCAGACCATTGCTCTTGGTGGCTTGATGCGTGAAAACAGCACCACACGCCAACAAAAAGTCCCTGGCTTGGGTAATGTGCCGGTCATTGGTCGACTGTTCCGCTCTGACAATGACACGACGCAAAAAAGCAACTTAATCATATTTTTACAGCCAACCATTTTACGTGATGGCAGGGCAGTCGCCAGTGTCACCGAACGCAAATTTAACCAAATGCGCGTCCTACAATTGGTCATTGATAAAAACGGTACCATTAAACAGCTGCCATTGAGCGGTACGGAAGGTTGGAATGGCGATGTTAGCGCAGATTATGAATTGATGCCGCTCAATCCCCTTGTTCCTAAGCGTGATCAGACACCAAAGTCTCAGTCTCAAGGTTTTACCAAAGTAGACAGTCCTAATAATGGTATGACAACTTACCCTTTAAACCGTTAAGAACTCAAAAAAGCGCTTTATTAATGATAGGTTAATAAAGCGCTTGCCTCCTATTCTTATAGCATGTAGAGACACGGTGTAATAAATAAACTACGCCGTACATTAGCTTGCGTATTCATAACACAGATAAACATAGCAGTTTTTATATCGCAGTATACTAATGAGTAATTGAGTAGTAAGTATGAACACTTGCTGATAAATATAGCAGATAATGATATAAAGGTAGGGGTGGAAGCAATGACACATCATACAAATACTAAAAAGTGGTTTTTATTAGCAGTCGCTGCCACCGCCTTATTAGTGGTTCCTCGGCGTAGCAGTCGACAAGCTGATACCAGAGCGTTAGATGAGCACAATGTATCAGATGAGCACTCAGATGAGCAAAATGCAAAAGCCAATTATGATAATACTAATAGGGCGTGTTGAAGGTCTCTTTACTTATCAAAAGCTCTTTTGTTGATTGGCATTTTTTAACTATAGAAATCATTTTAAATAAAGTCATCATTCTAAAGTGTTCATTGACGTGGTTATTGCTACAAAATGACAAATAATGTCTATTGAATGACAAATCACGGAACGCCTCGCTGGAAACTATTAATTTTGGAGTCTATCAATGACCCCTATCGCTTCACCTAAGATGATCAAACAGCCTTTACCTACTATTTATCCTCTCATTGACACGCATACTCATTTTGATGCCCCAATATTTGATGATGATAGAGAAATACTGACGCAGCAGGCTCACAATCAGGGAGTGCGCCATCTGGTATTAGTGGGTTATCTATATCAGCATTTTGAGCGGATGTATGAGACTGAGCGCCTGTTAAATACGCTGTCATTACCTACGACAGCCAATGTCGATAGACAAAAAGTGTCAGATTTTAGTAGCCATATTGCGGTCGGTTTGCATCCTTTTTATATTAAACAACATACTGACGATCATTTAACCGCTATGGCAAAAAGGATTGCTGATAAACGCCCATTAGCAATCGGCGAGATTGGTTTAGACACCTTTACTGAGGCGATGAAAGCGCCTGACATATTTGCCAAACAAGTACGATTTTTTAAGGCACAATTGGACATGGCGGTGACTCACCAGCTGCCATTGATGCTGCATATTCGTAAAGCACATGCAGAAGCGTTGGCCATACTAAAAGCGCATGACTACGATGCACACAAACTTGGCGGTATCGCGCATAGTTTTAGTGGTGGGACGCAAGAAGCCAAAGCATTTGTTAAGTTGGGATTTAAGCTTGGGGTTACCGGTCAAATCACTAATCCCAATGCTAAGAAACTGCGCCGCGCCATTCAAGCAGCGGTTGATAGCTATGGCATTGAATGTTTGGTGATAGAAACGGATTGCCCTGATATGACGCCTATCATGTGTCAAATATCTGACCCTGATTCATCAGTGCCAACTCAAAAATCAGACAGTGCACGAGCCGTACATAATAGAAATGTACCTGCCAACTTGCCATGGGTGTTGCTAAGCTTGAGTGAGTTGCTCAATGTACCACCCGCCAGTTTTGCTAAGCAATTGTGGCACAACAGTTGCAGTGCTTTGCAAACAAAATGGGATTATCCGCTGTCGTAGTGCCACATATTTTAGTCACTGACGGTTTATTGTATGGCTAGCCATTGATATGATAGTGAATGAGATAGCCGTGAATAAAGAAATTAACGTAATATAAGCGTCACCAAAATAATTTAAAAGAGCATTTAATCTGTTATGAGTGAAATAAAACCATTTGAGCAAATAATGACAGAGTCCATTGGCACCGAAGACGTTACAAAGACAGAAGAGCTGAGCGAAGACAATGTGCAATATGAGCGCCGTTTTCAAGGTACGCGCACTCTTTATGGTACGACAGCTGTCACTACTTTTGCCGATGCGCATGTATACGTTATTGGCGTCGGAGGCGTTGGTTCTTGGGCAGCTGAGGCTTTGGCAAGAACGGCAGTGGGCACTATTACGTTGATCGATTTGGACGTATTGGTTGCGTCCAATGTCAATCGGCAGTTGCCTGCACTAGACAGCACCTTTGGTGAGAGTAAAATTGCAGCGATGGCCACCCGTATTCGTGAAATTAATCCCAAAGTAACGCTAAACTTGATCGATGATTTTTTAACTGTAGAAAACGTCGCCACTTTATTGCCAAGTCGCGATGAAGCAAAAGCCGCTATCGCTCAAGGCAGACCTATGGTCATTTTGGACTGCGTAGATGATATGAATGCCAAGCTTGCCATCGCGCTACATTGTCGTTTTAATAAATTAAAACTGGTGTGTGCAGGCGGCGCAGGTGGCAAGATAGACCCTAGTCAGATTAGGGTGAGTGACTTGCGTGACAGTTACCAAGATCCTTTACTTGCCAAATTACGCAATAAGCTGCGCCACGAAAAAGGCATTAATAGTACACTAAAAGAAAAGTTCGGTATCAAGTGTGTCTACTCTACAGAGCCACCACGTGTAGATAAGAGTTGTCAGACAGGCGGTTTGCAGTGTGGTGGTTACGGCTCAGCAGTAGTGGTCACATCGGTGGTTGCGATGATTATGGTGAGTGAAGCATTACAGTTATTAATAAAACAGGCAGGCATCAAGCCGAGCGTCTGATCTTATTTAATGGAGTCTATCTTGTCTATATTGAACGCACCTAAACACAGCTACCCAGTAGCGGCAGATGAAGTAGAACGCATCAATAAGCTTAGGAAGTATCAGGTGCTCAACGACAATGATGAGCCTGCATTTAAGCGTCTAATTGATCTGGCAAAGCTATTTTTTGATGTACCAGTCGTGACCATCACTTTCATGGACGAAGAAACACAGTATCTAAAATCTGTCCAAGGACTGGGCGGTGTTTGCCGCACGACGCGTGAAGTAGCTATTTGCAATTATACCGTGCTCTCTAACGACGTCTTTGTAGTACCGGACTTAACCAAAGACAGTCGTTTTAGCCACAATCCCCTAGTGACAGAATCGCCATACCTACAGTTTTATGCTGGTGCGCCAATTATCTTGCATGAGGACAATAAAAGCTATCGTTTGGGCTCGCTGTGTGTGATGGATATGAAGCCCAATCATGACTTTGATGAGCAAAAAGCAAAGGTGTTGGCTCAATTTGCGATGATGGCGGCAGATGCCTTGCAGCTACAGGATAAGCAGCGTGATGCCAAACATGCCAATGAGATGAAATCAGACTTTTTGGCCAATATGAGTCATGAAATCCGTACCCCAATGAATGGCATTATTGGTATGGTGGAGATGCTTGGTGAGACCAAACTTAGCAGTGAACAACAAGAATACGTGGACAATATCAAAGTTTCCAATGAGCATTTGATGGCGATCATTAACGGGATTTTAGATTTATCGAAAGTAGAATCTGGGAAAATGACCATTGATTCTATTCCTGTTAACTTATCCGCATTATGTAATGAGGTGGTCAGCCTCTTTGCTGTCAAAGCACGTCAGCGAGGGCTTATTTTAGACTACCATTATACCGAGTCGTTATCGCCCTATGTACAAGGCGATCCGGTACGCCTCAAACAAATTTTAGCAAACCTTGTTAATAATGCGATTAAATTCACTCGTGAGGGCGGGCGAGTCACTATTGATGTCAAACATGTACCCAATTGTCATTGTGATGGTTTTGACAATGACAGCGCTGACCAATATCGCTCTCAAGGTATTTCGGCAAGTGATCTCAGCAAAATAACGGCTCAAGAAGCTATCAGTAATACCATCTATCATGAAGTCATGACCCTATGCATTGAAGTTACAGATACGGGTGTCGGCATCAAAGCTGAGTCATTGGATGCAATATTTGATGCTTATGACCAAGCAAACAAATTCACCCACCGTCTTTATGGTGGCACAGGTCTAGGACTCTCGGTTTGTAAGTCTTTGGTTGATTTGATGGGTGGCTATATCGATGTGGATAGCGAAGTGGGTGTGGGCACTACGTTCAGTGTTTTATTACCGCTACCGACTATCGATGAAAACCAGTATGAGATGTGGCAAGAGTCAAATGACTTTACGATGATTGAGCCGACCCATGAGCGAGCTGGTCATATATTGTTGGTTGAAGACGATACCGTCAATGCTATTATCGCTAAAAAAGCCCTAAATAATAGTGGTCATACGGTCACGCATGTCACTGATGGGCAGCAGGCTATTGAGATTTTTGCGCTCTCACCTGAGCGTTATGATGTTATTTTAATGGACCATCACATGCCTATTCTAGATGGTGTACAGGCCACTATTAAATTGCATGAACTCTATGATCCTCAATCATTACCACCTATTATCGCGTTGACCGCCAATGCAATGGATGGTGAGCGTGAAAAGTATTTAAAAGTTGGGATGCAAGATTACTGTACCAAGCCTTTTAAACAAGAGCAGTTGAATGCATTGGTACAATATTGGCTGATACAGAAACACTCATCAGCAGAGTAGTGTTTTGGTAGATATTTATAGAAGGTTATACGTCATCGCTGTCATCAATAGCGATAGTTCATCCACTATAAAAAATCGCAGCGCTAACCTTGTTTGACATACTTCATATGAATTTTTACTCGGTTGCTTTGGAGTACTTTTTAATCAAATCAACTACAGAGACAATATCAAAGGCAATATTCATAAATAAAAAAAGCTGAACTGCTTTATCAGTGGTTCAGCTTTTTTGTGGAATAACAGCTAGAGGCTAACTGTTAAGTTCTATTATATAAGTCCTATTATGTCGAGCGCTATGACTTTTACATACTATTGGCTAACGCGAGTTTGATAGTCACCTGTGCGAGTATCAACACGTACGACTTCTTCTTGTTGTACAAACAATGGCACACGGACGACAGCACCTGTCTCTAACTTGGCAGGTTTGCCGCCACCACCTGAAGTATCACCACGCACACCAGGATCTGTTTCAGTGATTTGCAACTCAACGAAGTTAGGCGGTGTTACTGAAAGAGGAGTACCGTTGAATAAAGTGATGGTACATAGTGCATTACTGTTTTCTTTTAGCCACTTTATTGAATCGCCCATCGCTGTTTTGTCCGCTTGAATCTGCTCAAAACTTTCAGGGTGCATGAAATGCCAAAACTCACCATCGTTATATAGATAGTTCATTTCAGTATCCATGACATCAGCAGCTTCTAAGCTATCGCCTGACTTAAAGGTTTGTTCCAATACTTTACCACTACGAAGGTTGCGTAATTTAACACGGTTAAAGGCTTGACCTTTACCTGGTTTGACAAACTCGTTTTCAAGAATGGCACAAGGGTTGCCATCGAGCATGACTTTTAGACCAGCTTTAAATTCATTAGTAGAAAAACTTGCCACAAGAAACTCCTAGGGGTTATAAATAGGGTGGTAGATAAGGGAATGAATAGCTTGCTGCGTTAAAATCGCTTATTACGCTAAGTGTTTAAAGGATAGGTCGTATGCTTTGATAGGCTACGCACTAAGCGCGTATAATAGCGACTTTTGGGCACAGGTATTAGGTTGTCATGATAAACCATTTAATCACACAAAAAAACTGGCAAACGCAATTATCCGAGGCCATTACGTCTATCGATGAGCTGTTAAGCATCCTAAGGCTAGAATCATTGCGTGCAGAGGTTTATGTACCTAAGCATTTTGAGCTGCGCGTACCACGTGGATTTGTGGCAAAAATGAGTATCGGCGATAGCAATGATCCTTTACTGAGACAAGTATTGCCTGATCAGCGCGAGCAAATCAAGGTAACGGGCTATGTTGCAGATCCCTTGAGCGAGAATACGCAAAACCCAGTCAAGGGTATGCTGCATAAGTACCAATCCAGAGTATTATTGACCGTGACAGGTGCTTGTGCCATTCATTGTCGTTACTGTTTCCGTCAGCATTTTGACTATAGTGCCAATATGCCGACGGCTGATGCCAAAGAAAATATTATTGATTACATAACTTCGCACCCTGAGATCAATGAGGTGATTTTGAGTGGCGGTGATCCACTGAATGTGACAAATAGACGCCTGTTTGCTTGGCTAGATACTTTAGAGTCACTTCCGCAATTGACCACTATTCGTCTGCATACACGCTTGCCGCTGGTCATACCAGCACGTTTGGATGATGCATTATTGACCAGACTGTCTCAAAGTCGCTGTCATATTGTGATGGTCATCCACTGCAATCATGCCAATGAAATCGATGCCTTAACAGCAGAGCATCTGCAACGTGCTCGAGCGGCTGGCATAACGTTATTGAATCAAGCGGTGCTATTAAAAGGCATCAATGATAGCGTTGCTGTTCAAACACAATTAAGTCAGCGTTTGTTTTCCGCTGGTGTGTTGCCTTATTATTTGCACGTACTGGATAAAGTGGCTGGTGCCGCACATTTCGATAATGATGAACGCTTCGCAATTGAGCTGTATTGGTCATTGTTGGCAGCACTCCCTGGTTACTTGGTACCCAAGCTGGTACGTGAGCTACCAAATAGACCGTTCAAGGTACCGATTGATATTTACAATGATCGTTAATATAGGCATTATGGTATATTGAAAAATTAGTGAACAAAGCGTGGTTTTTAGAAGATGGGAGTGCGGTTAGATGATGCTATAGAACGTAATCGTTACTAAAAATGGGTGCTGTCGATTTTGATGGTTGCTGCTGATTTGTATCTTTTATCTTGTGTTGTTGCATACGGCATGGTTGAATATTTGCCTCCTGCCAAGTTACTCAAGATTACTAGGAATACTGATGATAACTTTATCGACGTTTCAAGAGCACCTATCTTCTACAGAGGCATTGCCCCTAGTTTCTAAGCGATCCGCTAATGGCCAAGAAGGTTATTTGCTAAAATTGTTGGCAGCGTTACCTTCGCAAACGCAAGCACAGCAAGCTGAACAATTAGCAAAAATACTTACGGTACTACGCGTAGCTAATATAGATGATTCGCAACGTCTTACCCTTATGGCGACAGTGATAGACGCCTCAGATCAGTTAATTGCCACTTTGCGACAGTCTTATATTTATGAAACAGGTGCGCTTAGCGACATTCAAATGGGTTATGTGGCTCAAATAAAGTCGCTATATTATTCAATGATTATGGTCTATGACAGAGTGATACGTCATAAAACTTCATTGCTCAATAATCAGCGAAAATATGCTGCAAGTAATGGCTGGCAGCGCTATTTTAATGTTGATAAGTCTTCATCAACGACACTCGCCATTGCTATTTACCAGACGCTGCAGATGTATCAGAAGCTATTGGGCGAAGAAGCACTGTGCTATCAAAAACCCTCATCTTACTTATGGCACAAAATCAATCAGCTGTATTACCTTGCTTATCAGTACCATGCGGCTGAGATTAATATGAGTGTTACGGCAGGCACCCAGCGTGCCAAGACGGTTCATCAGCTGTATTGCCAAATTTGTTTATACAGTCTATTAAATGTACGTGCCATGCGTCGTCCCAATATTCTGCTCGTCCAACGTTTGTTACCTGAATGGGCTAAGCATATCGTTGCGACGATTGAGCCAACCACCGAGACCCGCGTGTTCGTTGATTTACAAAGTGACAATCCGCCAACTTACCTGACGGCCAGTTCTACAATCAACCCATACGATGATCGCTATCACTGTTTATTTATAGAAATTGCCCCGCTGGTTGAGTATCTTAAACGACGCAAACAGGCTTTAGTTAAGGAAGGGGGTGACGGCGTTGAGAGTCACTTGCTTAATAAAATAGCGATGACGCTCAATTACCGCTATTTACAGCCGCCGCTCACCCTAGCGACTAAACATAGTGCGAAAGAAGACGCTGTTTTGATTACAGGTTTTAATAATATTCATTACCGGGTGAGCCATTCACATAGCTTTACCAGTTTAATCGCTATAAAAGAGTTACCAGATGAGCAGCGTCCTCGTTATGATACCGTGAATAAAAAACAAGACAGCAGCCACGTATTAGCCAGTGAAACCTTTGATCATAATGATGATTTATCACTATTTCGCACCCTGCGACTATCACTAACAGTAGATACTTTAAATAAAGACCGCTTTCATGAAGATGTCTTTCATAAAAACAGTGTTCATAAAGACAGTCTTAACATAGTGGCTGATGAGGATACATCTGCGACGACTGCACCGCCAGCATTACATATGATGAGCCTTTTTTTAGTCTGTCGATCTGATACAATCATGCCGCCTGATTGGTCGATGGGCGTGGCGCGCTGGCTTGATTTTGATAGTAAAAACCCGGAGATCGAGTGGCAAGTACTTGGACATCAGCTAGTGGCTTGTGGCTTGCGTTTAGAAGGTAAAGAAACGCGTAGTCGCCATTTTGTGCCAGCATTTATTCTTGGTAGAGATGAGCGGCTACAAACCACTGGTACTCTGATTGTACCGACTTCTTACTTTCAGACCGATGATAGAGTCATTATGCGTATTAATAGCAAACAAACCCCTTTACGTTTGGGACAGAGGTTGCTGATTACGGATGAGTTCAGCCAGTATGAGGTGGTGCAGCTGTAGTTTAATGTCAATAAATACTGGCTTAAAGGCTACTTCATTGAATTTTTTATTCGATAATAGCAGTGAATAAATGTACTGAATAATGATGATAAGTTAGTCTGCAATCAGTCAAGTTATTGTCTATAATGATTGATACAGTTATGTTCGTTTATACGATGTTTTTGCTTCACCAAGATGTCGCCTTGATTCGAAAGACGATGCCAATCTACTAAAAACCGCTAAGCCTATCCCTGATAGTATTCTCCTTGCTGGGTTAATGCTTGGAAAAGGTGTAGGGTATCAAACCAAACATAAAAATAAGATCACAAGATCCAAAAGGCTTCTTATGCGTACTCAGTCCATCTTAAATCTCTTAGTCATTGATGACGATCAGCTCTATGCTGAGCGCCTTGTGCACTTACTAGGTTGCTATTATGACACCATCAATTTAGGGTTTTTGGACGATAAAGAGGAGCTGTTAAAGTCACTTCGACAACCGTGGGATGTCTTGGTGTTTGGCAATGCTTATGATATGAGTTTCACCGATGTGGTGGGCGTCGTTCAAGAGCAAAGTATTGATTTGCCTATGATCTGCCTATTCAATGAAGAGATGGCAGCGTCCTCCAATAACGATGAGGGGCTACCTGATATTATTAGCGGCACGATGGTCAAATCGCTCAAAGTAGACCAAGAGATGGCAGTAGTGATGTCTATCTGTCTACAGCATGATAATTTACGCAGTCGCCGTGAGCTTAGAACGTTGCGCCATGTTCTCTCTGAAGCAGAGCAACGCGCCAATGTATTGATTAAAAACTCTAAAAGTGCGGTCGCCTATATTGATCAGGGTATCCATATTTTTGCCAATGATCCTTATCTTCAGCTTTTTGGTTTTGAGTCAATGAATGATGCCATAGGCGTGCCTGTTGTTGACCTGATTGCAGGCGGTGATAACGTTAAGGGTTTCAAACAGTTCTTACGTCAATTTGATAAAGGTAGCCGCCAAGAAGTCGAGTTCAATTTTGAAAGTAAGCGGATGGATGGCAGTACTTTTGAGGCAAAGCTACAATTGGCAGCAGCGACCTTAGATGGCGAGCCAGTGACGCAGGTTATTATCCAACAAAACCATAATAACAGTGCGGAAGTCGCCAAGCGTTTGGCGGCCGCTGAATGCAAAGACAGTCTGACAGGAATCAACAATCGCCGCGGCTTTGAAGAACAAATGGCAATCGTGTACCAGCAAGCACGTCAAGGTGTACTGACGGCTGGGCTTTTGTATATTCAGCTCGATAATGTCGGTAAAATAAGAAGCAGTCTAGGTTTGCAAGGGGTAGATGCGACCGTCAAGCAAGTCGCCTATGCATTAGATGAGCTGATATCAGACGGGCATGTGAGTCGTTTTAGTGATACCGCCTTTACCATACTGGTCGAGGATAAGAGCACCACAGAGCTTGAAGAACTGGCTAAGCAAATTGGTTCACGTATCAGTGATATGCTCATTGAAGTAGATAAGCGTACGACCAGTACGACTGTCAGTATTGGTATTGTCAAAATCGAAACCAATACAGCAGAGCCAAGTATCGTGCTCGAACGTGCGATGGATGCCATCAATCAGATTATGATAGAGACCTCTAATCATGGCGGCACCTATCATTTGTACGATCCAAGCGAGCATGCCAATAGTGATGATCATGCCCTTGCCGAATCTTTAGTTGATGCCATTGCCAATAGCCGTTTTGAGTTATCTTTCCAGCCAATATATGATATTAACAATGACCGAAGTGACTTTTTTGAAGTATATCTGCGGTTGCCATTGGCGGATGCCGACAATACGATATTGACACCTGATCAATTTATGGCAGTCGCCAAGACGCATAAATTGCTCGAAAAAATAGATCGTTGGGTGCTCATCAATGCCTGTAAAAAGGTTAATGAGGTACGTAAAACACATCCTGAAGCCAGATTGCTAGTGCAATTGACTAGTGCCTCATTGATAGACAAAAAACTGCCTAGTGTTGCCAGTCAGCTTATAAAAGCGGTGGGCGGTGCAGCTGGTGTGCTCACCTTGCAGTTCAACGAAAAAGATGTCTCAGACCATCTCACAGTGGCAAAAACACAATTTGCCGCCCTTAGCCAAGTCAGCTGTCAGATGGGCATCAATAATTTCGGTTCTTCTGCTAAATCCATAGAGATTGTCAGTTTTGTGCAGCCAGATATGGTGCGTTTAGCACGCAGCTATGTGGATGGCATTGACTCAGCAGACAATTTAGAAACTGTCAAATCACTTATTATGCGTACGAATGAAGTCAATGTGGACGTATTGATGCCTTATATTGAAGATGCGGCAACCATGTCCGTTGCTTGGAGCGTGGGCGCGCGCTATTTACAAGGCTATTATTTAGAAGAACCCAGCAGTACGATAAAAGTTGCGACCTAAAGTCATTGAGAGTGCGTTTGATATGCAACTATCAACAGTGCCTATTTATGGAATATTCTACACGGCTTAATCGTTCATAAATTCTTTATCGTCATACATTACAAAAGTTTTACTCAAACTGTCCTATAAGCGTTGTTTATTGGCTCGATATGCCCCAATAAATAACGTTATGTTTTTACAAACAGCTATTTAGACGTGAAGAGGGTTCCACTTTGCATGTGTTTGACCCTTACCTTATTATCTATATTGTTCACCTATAGCTGACACTCCTTAACCAAAGATTGCCGAAAATGCCCATCATTAATAAATATCAAATAAGCAGTATATTTGCTGCTGTTTTATTGCTCAGCGCTTGCGGAGAAAGTACGCCACCGGATCATCGTGCTGCTGTGACATTGCCGCTCTATACGGAAGGTGATGCTGATAACGGCGCGATCATTTATCAAGACGCTTGTGGTCAATGTCATCAGCTGAATGCGGGGCTCAACAAAAAAGGTCCGCAGCTGATGAATATATACGGTGCGCCCGCCGCAGAGCTAGAAGATTACACCTATAGTGACGGGCTAAAAACATCAGGTTGGGTATGGGATGCGCAAACGCTCGACCCTTATATTGCAGATGCAGAAAAAGCCATGCTAGACTCAAAAATGCTATCAAACCCGATGCCCGATGCGCAAGAACGCGCAGATGTCATCGCTTATCTGTCAACGCTTCGTGCCGCCGTGCCGATAATTGAAGATGACTCAAAGCAATAGCCAGTTTATGGTGTGTCCTCAAGCTAAACGAAAGCGACTAAATGGGCTAAAGATGGTTAAATTTTGCCAAATCATGTCAAAAAATTGGTTAATATCTTGATGGTATCTGTGCTATTTTCCTTGTTTGGCTGCCATTTATCTCATTTTTATCACCACTTTCAAAATAAGAACACGCCCTAGAAACACTAATCCCATAAGAAATGAGCCAATAATTGACTATGACCCACGCAGCCATCGATAGATCCATTACAACACTACATCAATCAGCAGCAGAGGTGATTCATAAGCCGACCTTTAGCGCTGCCGATTATCATCACAATCAGCAAAAAATTGCCCAACTTATGGCGCAGTTAAATCATATTGTGTTAGATAAGCCGCAAGTGGTTAAGCTTGCGCTGAGTGGTATTTTGGCAGGTGGACATTTGTTACTGCAAGATCTGCCGGGTATGGGCAAGACGACATTGGCGCAAGGCTTGGCGCAATTATTAGGCTTGAGCTTTAGCCGTGTACAGTTCACCAATGATATGCTGCCAGCAGATATTTTGGGGATGAGCATTTATGATCAAAAGAAACAGCAATTTGAGTTTCGAGCAGGTCCTATTTTTACTCAGCTGCTACTCGCTGATGAGATTAATCGCTCTAGCTCTAAGACGCAAAGCGCGTTACTAGAAGCGATGGAAGAACGACAAGTCACCCAAGATGGGCAAACCTATCCTTTGCCGCAGTCGTTTTTTGTCATTGCAACCCAAAATCCTCTACAGCAAGCAGGTGTCTATCCGCTTCCTGAATCGCAGCTAGATAGATTCTTACTATGCTTGTCGCTTGGTTATCCGTCGCCTACCGCAGAGCGTGAGCTATTAAAAGGTCAGGATCGCCGCGAGCTACTAAAAAATTTAGATGCGCTGCTTGATACCGAGGCGGTCTTATTAGCACAGCAAGGTGTTAAACACGTTTATGTCGCGGATGTGGTCTTGGATTATCTGCAGCGATTGGTCGCAAAGACACGAGCAAGCTCCGAGTATCATGGCTTATCACCGCGCGGAGTATTGTCGCTACAGCGTGCCGCGCAGGCTTATGCGTACGTATCGGGGTATATGGAAGTGACACCTGAGGATATCCAAGCGGTGTTTGCCGCGGTCACAGATCATCGTCTCGGTCAGCGTTTTGTCCCAGCGCATGTGACTGGTGGGCAGGCGACGCAGACAATCGCGCAACGTATATTGGCAGAAGTGGCTGTTATCAATTAAATGGTGGTTATTTAAATAGTTGTTATTTCAATCACTGTTATCTGAGCACTTATTTTTTAGTTGTTTGTTGTTTCATAGCGTATTTGTTTTAAAGCTATCACCAATTATGAATGAGAGTATCAATTTTATGGTAAGGATAGGGTAGTCATGAGCTTTTTGCCAAAAGCCTTAACCGTACCAGCCACTTCAGCATTAAGCCGTTGGTTTGCCTCGCGTGCGCCCAAAAGCGATAGTGCTATCCTCAATTTGCGTAACGTCTATATCTTTTTTAGCCGTGAAGGGACGCTATATGCAGTGTTATTAATCATCACCTTTATCGCTGGCATTAACTATGGCAATAACTTGGTGTTAGGTTTATGTTTTTATTTGGTCAGTGTCTGGCTTATCAGCTTTCATGTAACCTTTGCGCACATTTCAGGTCTGCAAGTACGTTTGCTTGAAGTGACTATGGCAGAAGCGGGCGCGCCTGTTTGGGTGACTTTACAGTTGCGCAGTGAGAGCCGTCAACCGAGACGACAGTTGTTATTTAGCTTTGAGCAGGCTGATGACAAGGCTAATAGCAAGAAAGATAAAAAAGTCCATAAAAAAATCAAACATAGCGCTGATAATAAGCACTCAATACTGGTGACACGACTGCAAGGCGAGCAAGTGATTCGCTTGCCAGTACCGACGCAGAATCGTGGGCAGTTTGAATTACCACGCTTAAAAATAAAAACGGTTTATCCGTTAGGTATCATGAGGGCATGGTCCTATGTTTATTTTGCCCGTACTGCTTGGGTCTATCCAAAACCTGAAGTGTTTGATTGGCAGGCGCAGTATGCCGTTGCCAGTCAGGAGGATTTGCCAACAGGTGGGCAATATCGGCAAGGTCAAGATGATTTTGAGCGGCTAGATAACTACGTTGAAGGCGAGTCGCTGGCACGGGTGTCGTGGGGACATGTAGCACGTGGTCAAGGCATGTTGACCAAGCACTTTGCTGATCCAGTCGGTCATGAGCAAACGTTGGATTATGCGGATATGCCAGCAGCACATCATGAGCAAAAACTGGCACAACTGGCGTATGGGGCGATGAAATTAGGTGAGCTGGGCGTGATATTTCATATGCGCTTACCCAATGACACCCATTCTACTGCACCAATGGGTGAAGGCGACAGTTTTGCACAAGCGTGCTTGCTAAGGTTGGCGAAAGCACAATGACTAATAGGACCAACTCAAAAAAAATCCCTACAAAGGAAGCTGAAAACACATTTATAGGTTTTCCTGAAACAAGTCCCACAAGCTTTGAGCAGTTGGCACTGGGTCAAAACGTCACTGATCGTGTTCTACAGGATAGCGCTGCAAAATGGACTCGTAAGCTATTCGCCTTACCTGCTTATTATTGGGTACTAATTGCTCAAATTACCGTTATTTTACCTCATGCGGCGCATCTGCCGTTTTGGTTGATAGGTTTTGCGGTGGTCAGCATCGCCGCACAGCTACCGTCTATAAAAGCTAAGTTCAAAAAAATAGCGCATTTAAAACGTGTCTATCAAGGCATGCAAATGCTCGGCTTTTTATTGGGGCTGGCAGGTCTATGGCTGACTTACAATACAGCGTTTGGACTGGATATGGGCGTGGCGTTTTTAGTGCTATGTCTCATTAGCAAGCTGTGGGAGGTGTATAAACGGCGTGATGCTTATGTGGTATTAAACCTATCATTGTTTGTACTGGCGGCATTGTTTTTGATGGATCAAGGACTGTTTACGACTTTAGAAGTTGCGATTGGTGCGATTATCGTGTTGCTCGCGTTCATTGCATTAAACGATGATGGCAATGCTCGTGGTGATGGTCGTCTGCGTACTTTGTGTGTGCTGGGTGTTGGTGCGCTACCGTTATTGGTGGTGTTGTTTTTGTTTTTTCCACGTTTACCACCGCTATGGTCCGTTCAGCTCTCAGGTCAGCAAGCAACCACGGGTGTCTCCGACAGTATGTCACCTGGTGATTTTGCTAATTTGGGACAATCAACTGAGCTGGCATTTCGGGTAGAGTTTAAAAATGACCGCCCACCACAGCAGCAGCTCTATTGGCGCGGTTTGGTATTTAGTGACTTTGATGGGGTGACTTGGCGTCCTAGCCCTCAGCAGCGACAGTGGCAATCGGTATCGCAAAGACCCACTTGGATTGAAAACGTGTTTGCTACCGTTCCTGAAGCCGAGCAAGTAGCACCAAACAGCTATCAAATTATCTTAGAACCTACCCAACAAAACTGGTTATTTGGACTTGATTACCCGTTTACCAATCAACCAAATATTAGTACTACCTCAAATTTCACGTTATTAAATAACCAACCTATTACGCAGCAATTGCGCTATAACGTATTACAGTTCTCGTCGATGCGTATCGACCCTATACTCAGTGATAACTCAAGGCGTCGAAATCTAGCATTGCCAAGTGAGGGTAATCCACAAACACGAGCATTGGCTAAGCAGCTTTTTGCGCAGTCAGGCTCTGATCCTGTGCGTTATATGGTGGCTATTGAGCGCTGGATCAATCGAACGGACTTTCGTTATACACTATCGCCGCCACGGTTAAATGATAACCGTATTGATGAGTTTTTGTTTAATACCAAGGCAGGGTTTTGTGAGCATTACGCTTCAAGCTTTACCTTTATGATGCGCGCAGCTGGCGTACCAGCACGAGTCGTGGCAGGCTATCAAGGTGGCGAGCTAAGTCGTGGCGGTGATGTTTGGGAAGTGCGGCAGAAGGATGCGCATGCGTGGACTGAGGTTTGGCTAGAAGGTCAAGGCTGGGTACGTGTTGATCCCACTGCCTTTGTTGCTCCTGAGCGTGTGGAGCAAGGGATGGATGCGCTAACACAGTCTCAAGGCGCAGCAATGTTTGGTGATGGTGCAGGTGCAGGTGCGCAGTTTAACTATCAACAGTATCAAATGCTACAAACCTTACGTCGTTTCTCAGATCAAGCCAGTTATTATTGGCAAAAAGACGTCGTTGGCTATGATAAGGATAAGCAAGCTGGCTCATTGCTTAAATGGTTCAATATCAAATCTATCATGCAGCAAGTTATCTGGTTGGCGGCGAGTGCTATTACGGTCATGGTTATTTTGGTATTTATCATCTGGTATCGACGCCGCAAGCACTGGCATCCAGCAGATTTGCCACTTATGCAGCTGTCACAGCGTATAGCTAAGCAAGATAAATCATTAGCTCGTACCGATAGCGAGGGACAGCTAGCATGGCTTGAGCGCTTAGCCAGTGCTATTGATAGTCGCAATGATACAAATGTCAATGATGAAGCTAAGACAAGTAATGCTAGTACATTAACGGACAGTGATCATCCTGACGTTATTCAAGAAAAAATCACGCAAATCAGACAAGATTATCGTCAGCTACGCTATGGACGTTTAAGTACCGTTGAAATCAATGACAATGGATACCAGAAAGTACTTAAGCAGCTGAAAAAAAATGTACACGATTTATTATAAGTCCATTTAGCCAGCAGTACTTATTAACTAGCAGTACTTGTTAGCGACAGTTATTAGCGATAGTGAGCGGACAAATGATAGATAAATTTGGAACAAACCATGCGTAGCACTAAAGACCGTATTCGCCATGCCTTAGGGTTTGAAATCATCGGTCTATTGATTTTTGCACCGCTAGCAAGTTGGGTATTTGGCTTTGAACTGCATTCAATGGGTGTAATAGCATTGGCAGGCTCTATCGTCGCGACGGTGTGGAATTATTTTTATAATATCTTATTGATAATGCCCTGCTTAAACTACGTGGTGATGTAAAAAAGACAGTTCCTATACGAATATTACACGCTGCACTGTTTGAAGGTGGTTTGCTGGTGCTGTTTTTACCTGCCATTGCTTGGTACTTGGATATCAGTTTGTGGGATGCTTTTAAAATGGATATCGCTATGGCGACATTTTATTTGGTATATGCTTTTGTCTTTAATTGGGTTTACGACAGAGTGTTTCCTATTGTTGAAGCTGATTGATGCTTCAGGACAAAAAATGAATAGGCAAGGTAGGATGTATGGCGATATATGTGGATTTTATGCAAATAGAATTTAAAGGCTATAAGTGGTGTCATCTATTAGCTGATACATTACAAGAATTGCATGATTTTGCAGCATTGATTGAATTAGATGCGCGCCTGTTTCACCGTAACGCCAGCTATCCGCATTATGATGTCACTGTGCAGATGCGAGAAACAGCGATTGAGTATGGTGCAATTCCTGCCGATCGAAGAAAAATTATCGAGTGTGCAAAGAAGCTAAGAGTAGAATTACATACACAAATAGCACAGTCCGATTGTTTGTAATAAATGCATAAACAAATAAAAAGGTGGGTTATGTTTTGGCTAACCCACCTTTTCTGTTTTTTTAGGTCGTGTTTTTTGAGTGTAGTATTACTTAGCAACCGCTGCTGTGCTGACCGCATTTAATGCTTTTGAGATATTATCAATGACGGTATCACAGCCTTCGATATTATGGCGGTCTTTGAGATATTCAGGATTATTGTACGACAACCAAACTTTTTTATCAGCATCTTCACTGATGAGGATTTTTTGTGGTAAGTCGATAGCGACGCTTTGCTCACAATTCATCAATGGCGTACCCGCTTTTGGATTACCAAACATAATCACTTGCGTCGGTCTTAATGTTAAATTGACACCTTGGGCATTCTTTTGGTGATCGACGCGTGCAAATACTTTCATACCTTTGCTTTCAATAATTGCCGCCAGTTTATCAGCAGTATCTTGCACGGAATGATTGCTTTGCATCGTAACCAAGCCTTTTTCGGCATCGATAGCAGTCATCGTTGCTGGCGTTGATGGCATCTTATCAGGCGCGTTTAAAATATTTTCAACACTGGCGCAGGAGGATACGGCTAATGCTAGGGCAGCGATAGAGAGAATCTTAAGCATGAAAAGTCCTTTTATTGTCATTGTTTATTCAGCGCGTGATGGCTGACAACATCGAATATTTAGTGTGAACCATAATATTCCTTGTGCTTAGTAGCATCGATAGTAGCATTGTGCGTAATAAACCGCGCATAGTAAAGCCTCGCATTACAACACACCTTAAAGAATGCCTAAGCCAAAACGCATAGCTAAACCAAATGCTCTGCTAGATAATCGACGAGCAGTCTAATCTTTGGCGATAAATGACGGTTGTGTGGATAGATGGCCCAGATACTTTCTTCAGGCTCTCGATAGTTATTCAATAAGCTGACCAGCTCACCTGATGCTAAGTATTTTTGCACATAATAGTCAGGCAGCTGCACGATACCCAGACCTTTTAACGCAGCATCAACTAGACTGTGACCACTGTTATATTGGACACTGCCAGACACGCGCAGGTTTTTTTCTTTATCAGCGTTTTTTCCAGAATCTATTTTGCCATCTTCTATAAAGTGCCAATAGTCACGTGTGCCAAGTAAGCAGTTATGCTGACTCAGATCGCTCAAAGAATGTGGTATGCCGTATTTTTCGAGATAAGCAGGCGCGGCACAGACGAAATTGGTACGACGGCTGAGCTTTTTTGCCATCATCGTCGAATCACTTAATTTGCCGATACGAATCGCCAAATCATAACCGCCATCAATGAGGTCGATTTTTTGATTGCTCAAAAACGCCGTCACTTCGATATCGCGATATTGCACCATGAAATCATTGACCAGTGGCAATAATTGCTGCTCGCCATAAGTGACAGGAGCGGTCAGTTTAATCCTACCTTGCGGCTTTGATTGTAAATTGCTTACTGCTTGCTCAGCGGCATCCAAGCCATCGAGCACACCGCGGCAGTGCTGATAAAACATGCGACCTTCTTCAGTCAGTGATACCTTACGCGTCGTGCGATACAGCAGTTTAATATTCAGTCGCTTCTCTAAAGCGCTTATCTGTCGACTGACCTGCGCGGTAGAAATGCCCAATTCTTTTGCCGCGCGTGTAAAGCTTTCGTAATCTGCTACATAAACAAATTCGCTAATACCATCCCAGCGCATGATTATTACCACTGTGTAAAAGATATTTGCAAATATAGCACATTGTTATCGCTATAGAAAAAACTATAATAGTCAGTATAAAGCTTTACAGACTGCTACAACTGCCGCTTGCCTCCATTCAACAAGCAAGATAAGCTGAATAGAGGTCTGCGCTTAATAACCCATAAAATGAATTAAAAAGAGAGATAACGATGTCAGATAAATTTATTAAATCAAAAGCCGCCATTGCTTGGGGTCCAAATGAGCCACTATCTATCGAAGAAGTGGATGTGATGCTGCCCCGTAAAGGCGAAGTATTGGTAAAAATCGTGGCAAGCGGCGTCTGTCATACTGATGCATTTACTTTATCTGGTGAAGACCCAGAAGGTGTGTTCCCAGCGATTTTAGGTCATGAAGGTGGCGGTATCGTTGAGAAAATCGGCGAAGGCGTCACCAGTGTGCAAGTTGGCGATCATGTCATTCCTTTATACACAGCAGAATGTGGCGAATGTAAAATGTGCCTATCAGGCAAAACCAACCTGTGCTCAGCAGTACGTGAGACTCAAGGTAAAGGCTTAATGCCAGATGGCACCACGCGTTTTTATAAAGACGGTGAGCCAATTTATCATTATATGGGCTGCTCAACCTTCTCTGAATATACCGTGTTGCCTGAGATTTCTTTAGCGAAAGTGAACAAAGAAGCACCACTAGAAGAAGTATGCCTATTAGGTTGCGGTGTCACCACGGGTATGGGTGCAGTGATGAATACGGCCAAGGTAGAAGAGGGTGCGACGGTCGCAATCTTCGGTCTCGGCGGTATTGGTCTATCAGCGGTCATCGGTGCGGCAATGGCAAAAGCCAGTCGTATCATTGCTATTGATATCAATGAGAGCAAATTTGAGCTGGCTAAAAAGCTTGGCGCGACTGACTGTATCAATCCTAAAGATTATGACAAACCGATTCAAGAAGTCATCGTTGAATTGACCGATGGCGGCGTTGATTATTCATTTGAGTGTATCGGTAACGTCGATGTCATGCGTTCAGCGCTTGAGTGCTGCCATAAAGGGTGGGGCGAGTCGGTCATCATCGGGGTCGCAGGCGCTGGACAAGAAATCTCTACTCGCCCATTCCAATTAGTGACTGGTCGCGTCTGGCGCGGTTCAGCATTTGGCGGCGTAAAAGGTCGCAGTGAATTACCAGGTTATGTTGAGCGTTATTTGGCTGGTGAGATTCCACTACAAGATTTCATTACCCATACCATGCCATTAGAAGATATTAACGAAGCGTTTGATTTGATGCATAAAGGTGAAAGTATTCGTACGGTTATTCATTTTTAAAAATCATTATTAATAATAGTGATTATAGATTTAGCCTTATAAAATAGCAGTATGCTAAACCAAAAACGCCGTCCTTATATAGGGCGGCATTTTTTTTGTCATTGGCAATTATTTTTGAGCGGAAAAAATTATCTGTTCGGCAAGCGTGGTTAGATTTGCTGCGACAAAGTCTGGCGCTGGAACGTTTGGCGCTGATAATAAAGCATTGTGCGGTCGCGTGAGAAATGCCCCTCGGCAGCCAACTGCTTGCGCGCCAATCGTATCCCAAAGATGACAAGCGACAAGGCACAAACCCGATACGTCAATAGACAATGCGTGAGCGACCATTTGGTAGGTTTCAGGTGCAGGCTTGAATCTTGCTACCTGCTCAACACTAAAGTGCTGTTCAAAAAAATGGCTGATGCCGGCTTTTTCAAGCGGGGTCGGGGAAGCGCTATTTGCTGAGTTGGTCAACGTCACCAGTCGAAACCCTGCCTCACGCAGCTTGGTTAATGCTGGAACTACATCAGGGTGAGCAGGCATTTTGCTCATACGCTCTTTTAATTCGTCGACATCACTATCTATCAGCCTAACGTTATAAATATCAGCGGTCATCTGTAAGGCACTGACGCCAAGCTCGCCAAAAGGCGTATAAAGTCCTGATAACGTCATGGTTTGCGAATATAGCACCAATTGCGCAAACCATTCTCTTAGTAGCATTTTATTGCCAAATAGGCGAGCGAATAATGGTTCAAGAGTGGTAATGTCGAGTAGCGTCTCATTGACATCAAACACGATAATAGGAAGGGATTTATCAGAGGACATAAGGGATCCTTTTAGGAATAGCAAACGAAATCTTGCCAAAAAAAATTTTTCAGAGAAGCTAGTCTGGCAAGTCAGCCAACTGCTGCAAGATATTCTTGAAATTTTCCACGCCTTGTGCACCGCTAACCAGATGACGCTTATTAAAAATTACCGCTGGGACGCTTTGAATGCCTTGTTGTTGCCAATGTTGCTCTTCTGCGCGCACCTCTTTAGCAAACCTTTGGTCTGCTAACACGGCTAGTGCCTCATCACGATCTAGTCCAATCTCTGCTGCGATATCAGCAAGCACGGCATTGTCAGAAATATTGCGACCATTAGTAAAATGAGCGACGAATAACGCCTGCTTTAAGTCATGCATGCGACCTTGCTGATCTGCCCAGTGCAGCAATTGATGCAAGTTGAACGTGTTGTGCATGCGCGTGTCATCGTTAAAGTTAAACGTAAAGCCAACCTCATTACCCGCTTCCATTAATCGAGCACGGCTAGCATCAGATTCTTGCTTGCTCGACCCATATTTCTCCATAATATGTTCACGCATATTTTGTCCTTCGCGTGGCATATTTGGATTAAGCTCAAACGGATGCCAGTGAATCTCGTGTTCGGTGTTGGTTTGCTTGAGGGCTTCTGCCAGCTGGCGGTAACCAATGACGCACCAAGGACAAACAACGTCTGAGACGATATCGATGCGTAGTGGCTGCTCTGAGAATAACTGCTTTGAATGTTCCATATCTATCTGCCTAATTCAGTATTTATTTTTTATATAAGCTGTCTGTGGTCGACCGCCTTATAAATCAATGCTCATTATCAATACTAATTAACTAATGCTAAGAGAATGAGGGAACGATTACAATATCGTCTAAGTTACTGTTTAATGAGTGTCCGTCTAATAAGTATCTGCTTAAATAACTGTTCAAATGGCGGCTCAAATAACTCAGCGATGCACTGAATCATCAGTAACGTAATAACAAAATAGGTGACTACTTAACCAATCTGTAACGGTCATCAAACGGGTTTTTGCTTAAAGTGGCGGTACTAAAAATCTTGGAGTCATAAATGAAAAATATCACTGAAGCCATGAACTGGCGTTACAGCACCAAAGAGTTTGATATCAATAAAAAAATATCAGCAGCAGACTTTCAAAGTTTAAAGGATATCCTGCGACTTAGCCCATCAAGCACTAATATTCAGCCTTGGCATTTTGTAATCGCTGATGATGAGGCTGGCAAGGCACGTATCGCACAAGGTACACAAGGGATGTTTGATTTCAACACGGCAAAGGTAGAGCAAGCCTCCCACGTCATCATTTTCTGTAGTCGTATCTATGCTGATGATGAATTTTTGCATGAAGTATTGGATAAAGAAGAGGTGGATGGTCGCTTCGCAGAACCAAAATTCAAAGAGCAAATGCATCAAGTGCGCAAAATGTTTTTGGACATTCGTCGTTATGAGCAAAAAGACGAGCCGCATTGGCTGGTCGAGCAAGTGTATCTAAATATGGGTGCATTGTTGCTGGGTGCTGCTACTTTAGGCATTGATGCTGTACCGATGGAAGGTGCTGATCTAAAGGCACTCGATGAAGAATTTGAGCTACGTAGCAAAGGCTACACAGCCGTTGCCGTTATCTCACTTGGTTATCGTAGCGAAGACGATTTTAATGCCGATTTGCCAAAATCTCGATTGAGTGAAGCGAGCATAATTACTAAAGCGTAATGCCCGACTGGTATTTTTAACTGACTATATTGAACTCAAATAGTGTTATAAACGACCTGTTTATAGCGCTATTTTTTTTTGCTAATAAAATGAGTTTTTGAGTTTCATTTATAAAATTGATAGTGAATAAGCGAGATAGAATAGTGGGAAGTAAAGTTTTCATAGATTAAAAACTACACTGTAATAACTACAAAGTGAAAACAAATCGACATTTCTAATAAGTCATAATAAATCGATTGGCGCGACTTTTAAGGAGCGTTTAACCCTATTTTTTTTGATTATCTGCCAGCGAGAAGCCAGCATGTCTACCTTGAACTTAACCATTAATAAGCAAGATTATCAGCTCGACAATCTTGATTCACGCACGACCTTACTCGATGTCTGTCGTCAGCACCTCAAAATTACGGGACCTAAAAAAGGCTGTGACCATGGTCAGTGCGGCGCTTGTACCATACTTATCAATGGGCGTCGGATCAATGCCTGTTTGACCTTGGCAGTTATGCACGATGGTGATGAGATTACCACGATTGAAGGTATTGGCATGCCCGAATCTTTGTCAGCGTTGCAACAAGCCTTTAAAGATAATGATGCGTTTCAATGTGGTTACTGTACCCCTGGGCAAATTTGTTCAGCAACAGCGCTGATCGATGAGATTAAACAAAACTGGCCCAGTCATGTCACTACAGATTTGCAAAATCCTGATGGGTTGCTGGTTCAAGAAATCGCTGAGCGTATGAGTGGCAATATTTGCCGCTGTTCTGCTTATCCCAATATTATTAAGGCCATTTCACAAGTACTAGAAAATGAAATGAAGGGTTCATCTAAAACTGACGCAGTACAAAAATCAGAGGTGACGGGTATTTGGTCACTATCACCTAGTGAAGCGCAGCTAGGTAGTCAATCTATGAAGAATAAGACGGCAACTAGCAGGTTAGGAGATCGCTCATGAAACGTTTCGAGTATAGCCGTGCTACCGCGCCAGAGCAGGCAGCCCAATCTGCTAGTGTAAAAGACGCCTCATTTATCGCAGGGGGTACCAACCTTTTAGATTTAATGAAGTTAGAGATTGAAACGCCAGTTAAGCTGGTCGATATCACTCGTTTGGCGTTAGCACAAGTCGAGACGACTACAGACGGCGGCTTACGTATCGGTACGCTAGTGACCAATAGTGATTTGGCGGCGCATCCTGAGGTTATTGCCAATTACCCAGTGCTATCACGGGCGATTTTGGCAGGTGCGACGGGGCAGTTGCGTAATAGAGCGACGACGGGCGGTAATCTATTACAGCGTACGCGTTGTTATTATTTTTATCAGACAGACAGCGCCTGCAATAAACGCAAGCCAGGTTCTGGTTGCCCAGCGATACGTGGCGAAAATCGTACGTTGGCAATTTTGGGTACTAGCGATTCCTGTATTGCTCAACATCCATCTGATATGGCCGTCGCGATGCGCTCATTAGATGCCACTGTTGAGACGTTAAAAACGGATGGTTCAACGCGTAAAATCGCGATTAAAGACTTTTATTGTTTGCCAAAAGACACGCCACATATCGAAAACGTTTTAGAGTCTGGTGAGCTTATCACTCATGTGGTGTTGCCAGCGCCTGTCAGCGGTATCCACACTTATGACAAAGTGCGTGATCGCGCGTCCTATGCTTTTGCCTTAGTCTCCTGTGCCGCGATCATAGACGTGACTGATAATGGGCGTTTGGACACAGTGCGCCTAGCATTCGGCGGTATTGGTACTGAGCCATGGCGCAACGAAGCCGTTGAGGCATTACTAACGGGCACTGATGGTAATAATGATGTGATCAAACAAGCAGCGGACTTATTATTAAAAGAGGCTAAAGGTAGTGGTCAAAATGATTTCAAAATACCGCTGACTCGTCGTCTACTCAAACAAGTTATTCAACGCGCATTAGCGGGCAAGGGAGCATAATCATGTCGTTATTGGATTCAATATTGCCAGCAGAACCGACCAAAAAGATGATGATGAATGCGCCAGTTGAATCACTTTTTGACAAAACAGCGAGCAAGTTGGTGGGCAAACCCATCAACCGAGTTGAGGGATCACTCAAGGTCAGCGGTCAAGCACCTTATACGGCAGAGATTTATTTAGACAATCAAGCCTATGGTGTCTTGGTGAGCGCAACGATTGCCAAAGGACGCGTTAAGCAAATTGATAGCAGCTCTTTAGAGGGTATTCCCAATATTATTAAAGTAGTTACTGATCCTGAGCATTTTTTGCGCAATGCACAACAGGGCGGTGCAACCAAATCACCTAAGCAAGGCGTTAGTGAAATCTTTTATCATGGTCAGCCGATCGCGGTCGTCATCGCTGAGACGTTTGAGGCGGCGACAGAAGGCGCAAAAGCACTCAAAGTGACTTATGAGGATGAAACTAATCAGGCGGCATTGAACTTTACGACAGAGCTGCCAAATGCTCATGACGTTAATGAAAAAAAAGGTTCGGATAAAAACTCAGAAAAGGGTAATCCAGAACAAAGCCTCGCAAATGCTGCAGTAACCCTTGATCGCTTTTATCATACGCCAAGTCAAAACAGCGCAGCGATGGAGCCACATGCAACGCTTGCTCACTGGGAAGGTGAGAAGCTGATTATGTACTCCTCTAATCAAATGCTTGCCTCATGCAAAAAGCAAATCGTTGATGCGTTAGATTTGGATCCAGAAAATGTACAATTAATCGCTCGTTATGTCGGTGGGGGTTTTGGTAGCAAGCTGGGGATTTCTCCAGAATCGATAGCCGCCGCACTCGCCGCAAAAGAATTGGGTCGTCCCGTGTTAATCACTATGACACGTCCGCAAGTAATGGAGGCAACGATTAGACGCTCAAACACGCGTCAACGCATTGCTATTGGCTGTAGTGAAGACGGTATTATTGACACTATGATTCATGAGACGGTCTCTAGTAATTTGCCAGAAGAGACCTTTTTTGAGCCAGCAGCGCTCTCTACGCATTATTTGTATCGAGGTGACAATCGCCGAGTTAATTATCAGCAAGTAGATATAAACCAAGTATTGTCAGGCTCAATGCGTGCCCCCGGTGAAGCAGTGGGGCAGATTGCCCTTGAGTGTGCGATGGATGAATTGGCAGAGCAACTCAACCTAGACCCTGTCGAGCTGCGCCGTCGTAATGAGCCTGAGCAAGATCCTAGTAAAGGTGTCCCGTTTTCCACGCGTAAGCTCATCGCTTGTATCGATCAAGCAGCTGAACAGTTTGGCTGGAATCAACGCAATGCTAAGCCTGCCAGTCGCTTAGAAGGTGATTGGTGGATGGGTATGGGTATGGCAGCGGCAGCTCGCGGCAACAGCTTAGCGCCATCAGAAGCACGGGCGACCCTGCAAATAGATAACTCAAAAGCACTAGGCGTCAAAGCTGTGATTGAGACAGACATGACCGATATCGGTACAGGTTCTTATACAGTATTTACTCAGGTTGCTGCAGATTTATTAGGACTACCAATAGATCATATTGAAATGAAGCTTGGTGATACCAGTTTGCCACCTGCGG
The DNA here is from genome assembly GCF_002453835.1 of Psychrobacter sp. UBA6739. Lineage (NCBI taxonomy): Bacteria > Pseudomonadati > Pseudomonadota > Gammaproteobacteria > Moraxellales > Moraxellaceae > Psychrobacter > Psychrobacter sp. UBA6739. The sequence goes on along the minus strand of NZ_DKHR01000001.1, from coordinate 38,821 downwards.
TTGGTTCAGGGGGCAGTATGGGCGCTGCCAGTTCAGGCAGTAGTATTTACCTTGCTTGTCAGCAGCTACGTGAGATGATCGCAGAAAAAGTCGGTCTATACCCTGACACCATTCAGTTGGATAACGGTCAAATTAAGCAGGTAGGTGAGCATGAGGCTAACTTTGTAGAAACCGTTATAGAAGCAGGAAAAGAAAAAGTAGCAGGTTTGGGCGATAATATCGTAGATAAAGTCGCTGATTTAAAAGACAAATTAGGTGAAATAACGGGAATCTCACTAACTGAATCGAAAGAATATGACTTTAGTAATTTCCAGACTCATTCATTAGCCGATATCGTCGCTCAATATGATGACCAAAAAGTCAGTGCCAAAGGTCAAATTGCACCGGGTAAAAATGCCAAAAGTCATCGCCAAGCGTCATTTGGTGCCAATTTTGCCGAGGTCGCTGTACATCGAGTGACTGGTGAAATACGCATCAAACGTATGACTGGTGCCTTTGCAGCAGGGCGTATCCTCAATTACAAAACCGCGACCTCACAGTGCTACGGCGGTATGATATTTGGTATTGGTTCTGCATTGATGGAGCAGGTGATTCACGATAAGCATGACGGTCGGCTATGTAATCATAATCTTGCAGAATACCATGTCCCAGTCAATGCGGATGTTCCTCAGCTTGATGTTATCTTGGTAGAAGAGGACGATCCGTATACCAATCCAATGCATATAAAAGGTATTGGGGAAACGGCGATTGCAGGTGCTGCCGCTGCTATTGCTAATGCCGTTTACAACGCCGTGGGTGTACGAGTTTATGACTTTCCTATTACCCTCGACAAATTACTTTATGAACTACCAGAGTAGGTTTTTAGTCAAATAGATGGACAATATAAACCCGCTAATTGTAGTCGTTAGCGGGTTTTATAAGTGGACTAGGATGGATATAGACCGTATATAGATATAAATGATAGATAGTATATAAGAGACATTATGAATCAAATTGCTGATATTCTTAAGCTGGCACGCGAGGCTCAGCAACAACAGGTTGACGCGGTACTAGCAACCGTCGTGCGTACAGAAGGGTCAGCCTATCGCCGCGCAGGCGCAATGATGCTTATCTGTGAAGATGGTCGTTCGGTCGGAATGATTAGCGGTGGCTGCTTGGAGCCGCATATTATCAAACGTGCTTTTTGGCTCACACGTGATGGTGCAAACGTGCAAGTTTACCAAACGGGTGACGACATCGAATATGCTGAAAATGGTAATGTGCGAGCGAGCGTATCAGAAGAGGGTTTTGACTTTGATAGAGGCAGTGATAATAAGGGCACAGATAATAAATACGATGAACAAGATATTGATTTGGACGAGTTAAATTTTGGATTAGGCTGTAATGGGCGCGTACACGTGTTGTTTGAAAGGCTGGCAACGGCAATGTCTTTGTTAAATGTCATCAGTCAGGTTCGTCAGTCTCAGCAGCCAGTAACGGTAGCAACTTTAATTCGCTCTACAATCCATTTTAACAACCAAAATAATCCAAACTCTGAACTTCAAATTGGTGTGCGTCTTAATCTAGATAATTATATCAAGTCAGGAAAACTCACCGCTATCGACGCTAATAATTCAGATAAAGTGGTATCTAATGCTTCAAGCACAGTTATCCATGCAGTTGAAAGTTTATCCGAATATAAAATTCTCCATAAAAATGCTGAGTACGTCATCGTAAAAGATGACAGTGATGATTTAGCCACAGAATGGCTGATTCAGCGCCTACAACCACAGATACGCTTGCTGATTTGTGGTGCTGGCAATGATGTGATGCCGCTAGTTACGATGGCAAAGCTGCAAGATTGGCATGTGACAGTGGTAGACAGTCGAGCGCAATATGCCACGCAGCGGCGTTTTCCTCAGGCAGATAGAGTGATGGTACTGGCGTTAGATGATAGTGATACTTTACTAAAACTAAGTAAAAATGCTGCCGTTGCTTTGATGTCGCATAGTCTCAGCCAAGACCGTGCTCGCCTTGGCGTATTATTAGAGCATGCTAATCACTATAAATATCTTGGACAACTAGGACCGCGCTACCGTACCGAGCGCTTAATCGAAGAAATTAGTACAAGGCTTACAAATCCTGACAGTTTAAACCTAGGTATCAATAAGCTGCATTATCCGATTGGCTATAAGCTGGGCGGAGATGGACCTGAAGCCTTAGCACTGGGTATCATGGCACAAGTCAATGCGGTCGTGCATAATCAGCTGCCGCTAGCAGAAAACTCAGACACTCATCTGTCAAATACTAACTTTACAACGCTATTTTCTACGCATATTGATTCTATAGAGACGACTGCGACAAGTGCTCGTGCCGCGATAAATTTATCATGAGCCGCGACGCATCTATTTTAGCATCTACGCAACTAAAGCCAATAAATCTATCAAAGCCACCAAACCATGCGGTCATTATTTTGGCCAGTGGACTGAGCCTGCGTTTAGGTCAAGCAAAACAGTTACTGTGTAAAGATGGCGAACCCTTAATTTGCTTCATGACCAAACTCGCACTTTCTACAAAACCGCAAGCAATTATTATAGTTATTCCTGATAATCAACCATCAATAGCCAGTGCGATGAATGAATTGGCTTTTCAGTACTCTATGATTCAAATGGTCGTAAATTCTACGCCTGAAATAGGGATGGCGTATAGTTTGGATTTGGCTATTGAGGCAGTCACGCAGTTGACAAGCTCATTAATCGAGCGTGTATTAATCATGGGTGTTGATCAAGTTTTACTCGATGAGCAGCATTTGGTAAAACTGCTGGCAGATAAGCGGTTTGTAGTGGCAAGTACTTATGGTAGCTGGCAGCATTTAAATAACATGAATTTAAATGAAACGTCTGCTGCCACTGCATTGAAGCAAAATATTATCGGACTACCTTTAACGATTGATTGTGATTTACTCAGAGAGTGGCAAGCATTGCTGGTAGGCGATAAGGGGCTGCGTTATTTAATTAGAGAATTGAAGCCCAGTCAGATAAGTACCGTTGTTAATAATCAACTGAGCTATGATATCGATACTCCTAAGCAACTTGCTCATGCCAAGCAAAAAGGCTGGCTGGATAAATAGTATTAATAGTGTCAATCCATAAGTGATAAAAATGATAAATGTGATAGAAACAGAACGTCTTTATCTCAGGCAATGGCAAGCAAGTGACTTTGCTGTTTTTGCTGAAATAAATGCTGATCCTGAAGTAATGAAGTATTTTCCCAAGTTATTAACGCCTAAAGTAAGTGACATCATCGCTAGTAAATGCCAGCAGCTTATTGCTAATCAAGGCTGGGGGCTTTGGGCAGTATGTTTAAAAAATAGCACTAAAACATATGATGATTTTATCGGTTTTGTTGGCTTGAATGATACTCACGCAGATATGTCTTTTGCCCCTGCTGTCGAGATTGCATGGCGACTACATAAAGATTATTGGGGACAGGGCTATGCTACAGAGGCAGCACGTGCGGCGCTGAATTTCGCTTTTACTGAGCTGTCGCTCGATGAGGTTGTGTCATTCACAGCGGTTATCAATAAGCGCTCGCAATTGGTTATGGAGCGCCTTGGTATGATGAATACCCGCGCCAACTTCTACCATCCAGCCCTTGACCCTAACCATCAGCTGGCTGAGCATGTACTGTATAACATGACGCGGCAACAGTGGAACAATCAGTTAGCAGGCTTGTGACCACAAATCAATGCCCACACCCTGATATTAACAGGACTACTCGAAGATATTACTACCGTTATACAACACAAGGTAAGGTTTGCGATATAATTTATTTTCTATTAAATGTAAAATAAGGTCGTCTTATGAATCGTACACTGTGGTTAGTCATTGGCATCATTAGTATTCTTGGCGGTATCTTTGCATTTTTTAATCCTCTTAGCGCCACTTTGGCCGCTGAGCAGTTAGCAGGTTTTATCTTCCTTTTAGTGGGTATTTTACAGTTTATCGCCTTGTTCCGAGCACATAGTACCACTGGAAAAGTGCTGGCTGCCATCGGCGGTGTACTTGGTATATTGATTGGTATTGAATTATTACAAGATCCGTTACAAGGCATATTAACCTTGACCATGGTAATTGCTATTTTATTTATGGCAACAGGTATAGTTAGAGTTGTTGTTGCTTTCGGTCTCCGTCGGACAGTGGCTTTTGTCCCAATATTACTCTCAGGGCTGCTCTCGATTATATTGGCTATCATGATATTTACCAGTTATCCGCAGTCAGCGACGTATATTCTTGGCATACTGTTAGCCGTCGAGTTGATATCTAACGGTATATCCTTAATTATGTATTCACGTATACCATCAATTGTGGTGCGTAATATATAAATGTAGTTCTAGGGCGTGTTCTCAATTCAATTGATCATATCTAAACGGGCTAAAAATGGCTAAATTTTGCCAAACATCGTTAAATAGCTGGTTAATATCCCGATATTATCTGCGATATTATCTGCGATATTATCTGCGATATTATCTGCGATATTATCTGCGATATTATCTGCGATATTTTCCTCGTTTGACGGCAATTTAAATCATTTTTATCACCATTTTTGAAATGAGGACACGCCCTAGCAACAAACAAAAAAGACGCTATTTAAAGCGTCTTTTTTTTATTTCATAATTTATTTGAATATCACATCTTAACCATGCGTAAAGCCTAAGTGCAATTTGTAGTACTTGTCCTTGTGTGTAAATCGGCTATAGCAGAAGATGAAAGAAAAAAATATATTGAAAGTAAAGCAGATGTGAGAGATTGAAAGAAGTGCGCTTAGTTTGATATAAGCGCACTGGTCAGTATGGCAGCGTGTCATACTGATATTTAATGGTATATCAAGCGGTTTGGTTGATTTAGCTAAGAAATCTTAAGCCAGACGTTTTCAATGCCCATACCATCTCAACAAAGGCGCGGCTATTAGTTAAAGGCTCGCCATCGATGATGAGGGCGTAACCTGAACCATCAATCCATAAAAACACAAAGCTGGTCTCAGGAATCAGTAAGTCAACTTGTTGAAAAAACGAGATGGCTTGGCTTTCGACCGCCCAGCCGCGTTGTTTTTGGCGAATCATAAAACCTGAAAAATCAGCAGCTGCAACACTTAGCATGTCCGCTTCTTCTTGGCTGTAACCGATTCGTGCTAGGCAAAACCCTTCATCAGAGCCAATAGCGGCACGGCGTTTACCGGATAAGCTGGCAACCACATACGGTAAAAACTGATCCAACGGCAGATTGGGTGCGGGTAACAACAAAGACAGCTTTTCAATCCAGCCGTGTTCTATAAAGCTCTGTAGCCATTCGTCAGAATAACGCTCAAGCCAATCAGCGGCGAGCAACGTCTCCCCATAGGACATTAAGTCTTGTAATGACAGCTGTTCATCAGTGGGCTCACTTTGTGAAAATGCCTCGAAAATACCGGCTGGAGTGAGGGTTAGATACGTTTTATCAGCATTTAAGTAAGAGGACATAGCGGCTACCATTGTGATGAAAGGGTTAAATCGGCGATAAATTAGGTCTTGATGGTCTGATCAAGATGCTGTTGACAGTTGTTCCAGCGCTCATCGAACTGCCAGTCGCTTTTACCCAAGCGAAACCATACTAACGAGAAGGCAAGTCGATCATTGCGAGCGATACAGTGAGCAAAGAATTCGTTTTCGATCTGCTCAATCGTGCCCCAATCCTTATCTTCACGCGCCTGCATGAGCTCAGCGGTGATGTCTTTGGATATTTCTTTGGCGTCATCGCTACTGATAAGCAATCGCTGTTTTTGCTCATTGAGAGACGGTGATATCAGGACACTCCAGCGAGTCGCCAGCATACTATTACGTTGAATATATCGCTTCTTACTAATACAATCGCGAAACCCTTGCTGGACATGAGGGTACAAGCGATCTTTAATACGCGTAAACAGGTTATTTACATCGTAAGGGATGTCATACCAACAGCCATAAAAAAAGTCTGCGACGGCACCTTGTAGCGGCTCTTTTTCGGTTAAAAGTAATGAGGCATTGATACGTTGTTCATGAAAATGACGGTTATTGGGTGCCAAAAATACTTTACGCGAATATAAACGAAATACTCGGCGCGCTTCCATCTCATTTTCTTTGATAAGGTCTAAATCAGACATAATAGTGTCCTTTAAGTCATAGTGTCTATTATATGGCTAACAGCTTATGGCTAATATCGTATGGTCAAAATGATATAGCCACTATTGAGCGACAATAGCCTATGACTTCACTAAGCGAAACGGTGCAACGTGCCAATTAATAAGTAATAATTAATCAAGTAAAGTTTGCATCAAATCTATCATAAATTCAGCATCTTCTTCGTCCATGGCTTCAAACCCTTGAGGCATGCCAAGTTCAGCCAATGCTTCTCTACCATCGTCATCATTATGCAAGTTCAGGATCGCATTCATGAATATTTCTGTATCAGGAAAGCCATCTTTAATCAATAATACATGGCTAATATCTGCCAAATCACTTTCGATTAGCACTGACAGCTGAGTTTTGGTCAAGCGTGAAAAGCTATGAAAAATCTCTGCCAAGAAGAAAGCCGCTTGAGCATCACCTTTGATGACTTTACGGGCGGCTGCCTGATAAGTCTCAGTGATATCCCAGTTAAGATCAGACTCTTCTATATCCACAGCTTCTAGCAAGCGTAAGCCAATCAGCTTAACATCACGGTTGTCTGCCATTGCTACGGTCGCACCCGCTTTAATGTCTTCTAAGCGCTTGATATCACTGTTTGCCGCAGCAGCAATGACCATCTCATCCGATTTGCCGATAGGGCGTGCAACAGCGCGATAGCCTTGTTCACGGATCAAAGTAGCTGCATCAAATGGGTTGGCATAGATAACTTGAATGTCACCTGCCTCAATGATTTGCTCTTGTTCAGCATGTGAGGTAGGTATGTTTAGATGCATATTTAGGTTGGCACGTTTTTGAATCAAAATATTAAACATGTGCCAGCCTGCAAAACGCTCAGGAGAAAAATCAGGGGCGATTAACATATTGTGTGTCGTCATGATTTAGCCTTCCTCATTTTGATTCATTTGGGCATACTGAGCCATAGCCGCTTCGATTTTGCTACGTGATGGCTTACGGCGTACCGAGGTATAACCCACTGTTTCGCCGCGACGAATGTTCGGCACAACGGTCGCATAGACCCAATAGTGACTACCATCTTTGCATAAATTCTTAACGTAGCCATGCCATTTTTGCCCAGCCGCTGCGGTATCCCACAAATCTTTATAAGCGGCTTTTGGCATATCAGGGTGGCGCAAAATGGATTGAGGCTGACCAATAAGCTCATCAACGCTGTAGCCACTGATTTCGACAAAAGCATCGTTGACATGAGTCAGCACACCATCCAAATCGGTGCGAGATACAATCAGCTTGCCATCAGGATAAGGGCGTTCAATACCAGTATCATAGACAGTCCGTGATGTACCATCATAATAAGTCAGAGTAATCTGCTCAGCGGGCATATCAGGCTTATGTGCATCAGGGATTGGAGAACCCATCGTAATCTCCTTTATTTATCGTTATATTTATAATGATTAAAAAGCCAATCTGGTGTGGTAGTTGTCGATAACATCAGGTTGCCTTTCAGCTCAGTCGTCGTCCCAATATTTATCAGGCCATTATTCCATACAAATAATGTGTGCCATCTTAAATATTTTTTATGAGACAGTCACTTCATTTTGATTTAAAGTCATATTTATCAGTCGCGCTATGTGCTATATGACGTTAAATAATAAAAAATGTGTTATCGACAAAAATCCAAATTTACCAGTTAGATAAGTTTTGCAAGGGCTTCTGAGGCACGCTTGATATCTAAGAATATCAAACCAAGTTTTGCATTCGGTTTTGCCATAATAGTAAGTACCGCTTCATCTCCAGATGAGGTCATAATCACGTAGCCTTTTTCACCTTGAATCATAATACGATCGATACTACCACGTGCCAACTCACGACCTGCGCGGTCACCCAATGACAATAAAGCCGCTGACATAGCGCCAACACGGTCTTCATCAACGCCCGTTGGTAGCGCTGAGGCAATCATCAGACCATCGTTAGAAATAAGGGCAGATGCTTCAACATCGGCTGATGAGTTGTTTAGGTCTTCCAAAATTTGCTGGAATGAATCTGTACGCATATCGCTTTCTCTATGACGGGTTATTCAATTGATAAAATAACAGTTAGTAATGGTGGAGAATAAATGTTGACTAAGTCAGCTATTATAAACCCTTGCTGTTAATATTGATATACATCAGCTCAAGCAAAAAGCCAAGTTTTTGGTTTTTTTATACCGTTTGGTGCTGATTATCGACCTTTCGTCTTTACTTAACGGTTATCAATACACAAATTTCCATTAATATTTGATTTATTTACAGATTAGAAAAACAAAGATTTTTTAGTAATACAGGACTATTTTTAGCACAATCAATGAGATCTGTAAGCTCGTCAGTCGGCATCTCAAGGTGCTATGCAAAGGCGCACGCTAGACTGTGCCAATAAAAATCGCTTATAACTTTTCATGATGGTGATATTTACTAGACTTATACGCCTCAAAAATGATATATATTATGAGATAAAAAATGTTCTTGTCTCTGAATATGGCATCTAGGCATAAATTCAGTCAGCTTTTTTAATCCCACTTGTCTCTACACAAGCCAGCGTGTCGAGGCAATTTCAGTTTTACACCAGTGTCTACAATCCTCTCGTTTGTTGTCATACGACGTGACATCGGTGTAAGTAAGCACGTTCACCATTTTTACCCTAAGGAAAAGATATGAGTATCAGTCAGGCCATCGAAAAAGTCGAAGCGCGTTACGCCCATCAACCTGAATTCGTTCAAGCGGTAAAAGAAGTTGCAATTACGATTGCGCCGTTATACGACGCCCACCCAGAATATGATACTTTTAAAATATTTGAGCGCCTCGTTGAGCCTGACCGCGTTATTGCTTTTCGTATTAACTGGGAAAATGACCAAGGTGAAGTTCAGGTTAACCGCGGCTGGCGTGTCCAGTTCAGCAATGCCCTAGGTCCTTATAAAGGTGGCGTGAGATTTCATCCGACTGTCAACCAATCTGTTTTGAAGTTTTTAGGCTTTGAGCAAATATTCAAAAACGCTTTGACTGGATTGCCAATGGGCGGTGGTAAAGGTGGCTCTGATTTTGATCCCAAAGGCAAAACAGACAGTGAAATCCGCCGTTTTTGCTATGCCTTTATGCGTGAACTACATCACTATGTGAATAAAGACATCGATGTGCCCGCTGGTGACATTGGCGTGGGTGGGCGTGAAGTCAGCTATATGTTTGCTATGTATAAGAATTTAACGCACGAATACGGCGGCGTTTTGACCGGTAAAGGCGTTGGCTTCGGTGGCAGTTTGATGCGTACTGAGGCGACAGGTTATGGCGCGGTGTATTTCTTAGAAAACATGCTTACGGCGCAAAATGACGATATCAAAGGTAAGAGAGTATTGGTTTCAGGTGCTGGTAACGTCTCATTACATGCTGCTGAAAAAGCCCATATGCTGGGTGGCATCGTCGTCACTGTGTCAGACTCACAAGGGACTTTGTATGATGAAGCGGGTCTGAATCAAGAAAAAATTGATTGGCTCAAGGCGCAAAAAGCAAAAAGCAAACCGTTGGCTGAGTACGTCGATGTTTATGGTGGAGAGTGGTTTACGCAGCAAAAGCCGTGGCAATTCAAAGGCGACATCGCAATTCCATCAGCGACGCAAAACGAAGTCAATGAAGAAGATGCCAAGCTCATGGTTGAAAATGGCATCACATACGTTGTCGAAGGTGCCAACATGCCATTGACTGCTGAAGCCATTGATTATATTCGTTTGCACCGGGTGCATTATGCCCCAGGTAAAGCCGCCAACGCGGGCGGTGTAGCAGTCTCTGCGCTTGAGATGTCACAAAACTCAGTCCGTCAGTATAAGAGCTTTGAGCAAATCGACTTGCGCCTCAAAAATATCATGCGAAATATCCATGACTGCGCAGCTGACGCCTCAGAACAGTATGGTCAAACAGATAATGGCTATATCAACTATATGGCTGGTGCAAATATCGTTGGCTTTAAACGAGTTGCCGATGCATTGGTCGCTTACGGTATTTTAAACTAAGCACTTTTATCATAGCCACCTACTAACGAATAACGCGTCTGTTTTAACGATAGGCGCGTTTTTTATGAATTAACCCTACCGTGAATAGTCAAAGTGGTTTTTATGAAGTGATACGATTGACCTATTGATAATATGTGTTTTTTAAAAGATAATAATTTTAGAACACTCAATAAGATTAATTTTGTGGAGACCGTTATGAGCAAGATTTTCAAGCCATTTTCGCTAACGACTTTGGGTACTCGTGCTGCAGTAGTAGTGGGTGCGGCTATGTTGACTACGACAATCTATGCATCTACACAGCAACCGCTAGCAAGTGAGGTGCAAGCCGCCAAAGCCAGTAGAATAAGCTTACAACAAGCAATAAATATTGCGGCGAAAAAGTCATCTGGTCTATTGATGAGCGCCAGCTTTGATCACGATGATGATAAAGCGCAAGGCGGTGTGTATGAGATGGAATTTGTAACCAGTAGCCGAAACTATGAAATCAAAGTCGACGCCATGAATGGTAGAGTGATCAGTACGGATGTGGAACGATTAGACAGTGACGATCTGGTAGATTATAAGGCGCTTAAACAAGCGAAGATTGATGTTAAACAAGCAATGAAAATTGCTGAAAAACAATCGGGCGGGCGTGTTATCGAGATTGAGTTTAAAAACGACCGAGATTATAGTGATCATGCGTCCTATTATGAAGCTGATATCCTCAAAGGTAATAGTATCGTTTGGCTAAATGTTGATGCCAATACTGGCAGTGTATTTAACAATAAGTTTAAGAAATAGCTAAGTAAGTTAGACAGATAGA
>NZ_DKHR01000001.1:0-27826 GCF_002453835.1 Psychrobacter sp. UBA6739 | reverse complement strand
GTGCATTTATTATTAAAAAAGCCCCAATCATTCAATGACTGGGGCTTTTTTAGTGTGAGTATTTAGATAAGTTCGCTATACCGTCTCACGCCACTTGCCTTGAACCATAATGCCGTTAATAGGGTTTAGTCCCATCTGATAAGCCAAATCCGCAGGGCGGGCGATATCCCATAAGACCAAATCTGCATCACAGCCAACTTCTATTTTACCTTTATTAGATAGCCCTAGCGCTTTTGCAGCGTTAACAGTTGCCCCTGCCAGTACCTCTTCAGTCGTTAAGTAAAATAGCGTACAGCCCATGTTCATCGCAAGCAATAATGAGGTAAGTGGTGAAGTGCCAGGATTACAGTCAGTAGAAATAGCCATAGGTACTTGGTGTCTACGTAATGCCTCAATGGGTGGCAATTTGGTATCACGTAAGGTATAAAATGCGCCGGGCAACAGAACTGCAACGGTATCACTGGCCGCCATTTTTTTGATGTCGTCTGCTGATAAATGCTCTAAATGGTCGCTTGATAACCCTTTGTATTCAGCAACCAAGGCGCTGCCACCTATATCAGATAACTGCTCAGAGTGCAGTTTGACTGGTAGGTTTAATGAGCGTGCCACCTCAAAAACGCGTCTGATTTGCTCAGTACTAAAGGCGATATTTTCACAAAAGCCATCGACCGCATCGACTAAGCCTTCTGAATGCAAGATCAGTAGCCACTCGCACACTTGCTCGATATAGTCATCCGAGCGGTCCTGCATGTGAGACTTGTATTCGGGTGGCAAGGCATGCGCTGCTAGATAAGTGGTGCTCACATGGATATTGTGCTTGTCACCAAGTTGGCGAGCAACCGTGAGCATTTTGCGTTCCGTATCTAAATCTAAGCCGTAGCCCGATTTGATTTCGATACTGGTGACGCCTTCTTTCATCAGTGCAAGCAACCGTTTTTCACTTTGTGCAAATAGCGATTCAATATTGGCAGCGCGGGTGGCAGTGACAGTTGAGACAATGCCGCCACCTTGTGCCGCAATGTCTTGATAACTAGCGCCAGTCAAACGTGCCTCGAACTCGTTACTGCGATTGCCACCATAGACGATATGAGTGTGACAGTCGATAAGTCCGGGAGTTATCCAGCCGCCATGAGCATTTTTTATTTGCCCTGCTGAGTAATGCGACAGGTGCGCAGTTATTTTTTTATTAGAGCCAATCCACGCAATTTTGTCATCAATAATACCGATGGCAGCATCTTCCAGTTGCCCATAAGGCACATGGTCACTGCCATTAAAACCGTAATGGGCGGAAAACGTTGCAAGATTGACATTGGTAATGATGTGGTCAAACGATGTCAGGATGTCTTTATCCTCTGTAGTATTGATAGATTTGTCGAGTATCTGTGCGCTAGAGTTGTTCATAATAAGCTCCTGCTTAATACTGATAGTCAGGTGAATATATAAAATTCATCTTTAAAGTTTTATTCATAAGTCTTTATTTGTAGAGTCAGTAAATGCTGCTCTATAATAGTCGCTAATAGTCTTGCCGCAACTTTGCAGCTACGCGCATCAATATCAAAGGTGGGATTAATCTCGGCAATGTCGGCCATTTTTACTTTACCAGTAGCCATAATGGTTGTTACCATGCACTCAACAAACCCAAGCTCAATGCCATAAGCCGCTGGGGCACTCACACCGGGCACAACACTGGCAGGCAAGCAGTCCATATCAATGGTCAGATAAACCACCTCAACTTGATTGATAAAGCTTATAACCTGATCGGCAAGTATCTGCCAAGGCTGATAATGGCAGTCTTCATCACTGATGATATGCACGCCCAATTGCTCAGCACGATCAAACAGCGCCGCCGTGTTAGAGAACCGACTGACGCCAATACAGCAATAGTTAAATGGCTGACCATGTGCGTCAAGATGCTCGGAAATTTGGCGAAACGGTGTACCAGAAGTCGCCACATCAGATTGACGAATATCAAGATGGGCGTCAAAATTAATGATGCCGATGGTAGGCGGGGCATTTGCTTCGCTTGTATTTTCTAATGCCTGCCATAGTCCCAAAAAACTACCATAAGCGATGGCATGACCACCACCAAGTCCAATGGGCAAGCCGCCTTGTTTGACGATAGCGCTCACCTTATCCGCATATTCGAGCTGAGCTTGCTCAAGAGTGTGCGCAGCAAAGTCATCATCGTCATGACAATAGATATCGCCTGCATCACCTAGCAATGTTGCCAGTTGATTGTCATAGCGTGTCTGCAACGACGCAATCACTGGCAGCGTCGCAAACGCTCGGCGAATCAGCGGCGGGGCAGCTCGCGCACCCACGCGGCCTTGATTGCGCCTAACCCCTTGATCACATGCAAAGCCGATTAGCCCAATATTTTGATCCTCGTAAGGCTGGGCGAGCTGATACCAGTAGCGGGCACGTGCCGTCTCAAATGGCTCTGCACGGCCAGTCCACAGCATCATGTCAGCCGCTGTGTGACTCACGGTTGTGCTAATTTTCGTAATGGCCATTGCTCATTCCCTTCTATTATCTAACGCTTATTTAGACTCGTACCAGTTGCTACGTAATGACTGCCAGTGCTCAGCAAGCGTACCGTCTAATACCAATTGTTTGGCCGCTTCGATATCAGGCGCTAGGTAGCGGTCTTTATCATAGAAAGTCACTTTCTCGCGCAGTTTCTGATGCGCCACAGTCAACGGCTCTGATGTCTCTAATCCGCGATGAAAATCAATCCCTTGACCGGCAGCCAATAGCTCAATACCGATAATGGTGGCAGTATTTTGCGCCATCTCGTATAAGCGGCGTGCGCAATAGGTCGCCATGGAGACATGATCTTCTTGGTTGGCAGAGGTTGGGATGCTATCGACGCTACCCGGATGGGCGATAGCTTTGTTTTCTGAAGCCAGTGCCGCTGCTGTCACATGGGCGATCATAAAGCCTGAGTTGACCCCAGCGTTATCAACCAAGAATGGCGGCAGACCACCTGACAGCGTCGCATCGATAAGTAAGGCCACACGGCGCTCAGACATAGAACCAATCTCGGCAATTGCCAAGGCTAAAATATCAGCGGCAAAAGCGACTGGCTCAGCATGGAAGTTACCACCTGATATAGCCACTGGGCCATCTTCGTTATTAAAAATTAGCGGATTGTCAGTGACGGCATTGGATTCGATTAGTAGCGTTTTACCTGCTTGATTGATGATATCAAGACAGGCACCCATGACTTGCGGCTGACAACGCAAGCAGTAAGGGTCTTGAACTCTATCGTCTTGCTCGCCATCATGTGAGGCACGAATGGCACTGCCTTTGATCAGTTGACGATGTGCTTTGGCGATTTCAATTTGACCATGATGGCCACGTACTTCGTGAATACGCGCATCAAATGGTGAGTCCGATCCTTTGGCAGCATCAATCGACAGTGAGCCGACGATGGTGGCGGTCTCAAGCAAATCACGCGCTAAGAAATAACCCCGTAATGCTAGCGCGGTTGAAACTTGCGTACCATTGATAAGCGCGAGGCCTTCTTTGGCTGCTAGGGTAATTGGCTCAAGTCCATGTTGAGCTAGAGCTTCTGCTGCAGGCACTTTTTCGCCAGCGACAAACACGTCACCTTCACCCATCATTGCAAGTGTCATGTGTGATAAAGGCGCTAAATCACCAGAAGCACCAACAGACCCTTTTGCCGGAATATTTGGCGTGATTTGATTATTGATTAAGGCCAGTAGACTATCTACTACCTCGCGACGCACACCAGAGACACCTTGAGCCAAACTGGCAACTTTCATCACCATAATCAGTCGCACGACGCTGTCTGGTAACGCTCCACCAGTACCCACTGAGTGAGAAACGATCAAATTGCGCTGAAGTAGCTCAAGCTGATCATCACTGATACGCGTCTTTGCTAACAAGCCAAAACCAGTATTGATTCCATAAGCGCTTTTGTCTCGAGCAATAATCGTACGCACATCTTCGTGTGAGGCATCGATAGCTTTATAAGCACTCTCAGGTAATGTCAATATGACAGGTTGCTCATAGATATCACGTAGCATCTTAAAGCTAAGCTGGCGAGGGTGTAGCGTTAATTTTTTGATATCGTTCATAGGGTGATCCTAGTATTGTAAGACATATGGGTTATATTATTTTTGATTCATGTCTTTGTTGAAATGACGTTTTTTAAATGTTTTTAGTTAACATAATACTTGTTATTAAATTTGTTTTTTTAGCCAATCCAGTTGAAGTACATGGCTAGATGTCCGAATGCCGCAGCCAATAAAATACTGAGTACCACACGCTCAAACCAGATAATGACCATTTTGCCGACAGATAATGGTATTTCAGTGGCAAGCACACAAGGAATCATGGCAGAGAAAAACAACACGCTGCTAATAGAGATGACTCCTGCAACATAGCGAGTCAGTATATCAGCCTCACTGAGGAGCAGTGCTGGCAAGAACATTTCAGCCAATCCCGCTGACATACCTTTGGCGGCAACCAGAGGCTCTGGTAAGCCGCTAAGCCATGTAAATGGATAAAGAAGCAAGCCTAAAGCATCGAATACAGGCGTATACTTTGCTAATATCAATCCTGTCAAGCCAACCGCGATGATAGAAGGCACAATCGCCGCTGCCATTGTCAGCCCATCGCGAAAGTTAGACCATAAGATTTGTTTTAGGTCAGTGGCACGGCGCGAAGTGGACAAACCCAAATCAAATGCTGCCGCCAAACGTGTACCACCTTTATGGTCTAAAGCGGGACGTTCAACGCTATCATCAACAAGGCTAATGGGTGGAATACGAGCAGTAATCGCAGTGACGATAAAGGTAATCACTAGCGTAGACCAAAAGAATAAATTCCAAAACTCCATCAGACCAAGCGTTTTGGCAACAATGACCATAAATGCCGCTGATACGGTCGAAAATCCAGTCGCAATGATAATGGCTTCGCGCGCTGAATATTGCTTTTGCAAATACACGCGATTAGTAATGAGCAGCCCGATAGAGTAGCTACCAACAAAGGATGCGACGGCATCAATCGCTGATGAACCTGGGGTTTTCCAGATAGGTTTCATGATCGGCTGCATGAGCACACCGACCATCTCGAGCAAACCAAAACCCACCAAAAATGCTAAAATTAATGCCCCAAGCGGTACAATCATACCAACTGGTAATGCCAGTTTTTCAAACAGAAACGGCAGCATGTCCTTTTCCATCATAAAGGCAGGCGCTACGTCAGCAACATACATCACTGCCAGTATCAGACCAATGATTTTAAAAACAGTCATGATTATATGGGTAATGTTTTTACGCCATGAGCCGTCTATAAATGGCTTGCTTACCCCAAAGATCATCAGTAAAAACAATAACGTCACAGACAATGTATGCTGCTGAGTGACCAGATAAGTTGCCCCATGATCGAACAAAATCGTGCTTTTCTCACCAATGGTAAATGGCACAAAAAACATGACCAAACCGATAGCACTAAAGATTATCAGTTGCAGTAACGCTATAGGTTTAGACAGTAGTGCTTCAGTTGGTGTCGCTGCTGCATCCTTGAGATTTAGTGTCGTATTTTGCTCAATCATATTATCCTCCTTGATAAAATGTCGATGATATCCTTATGTCAAGTAATCACTTATAAGGATAAATGGTATGCTACTTAACCATCGGCAGATTTAGACCATAATCTTTCGCTGTTTTGATCGCTAGCTCATAGCCTGCATCGGCATGACGCATAACCCCTGAGCCGCAATCATTGACTAGCACTCGTGCCAAGCGTTTGGCAGCGGCATCAGTGCCATCTGCGACGATGACCATACCTGAGTGCTGCGAGTAGCCCATGCCAACGCCGCCGCCATGATGCAATGACACCCAAGTGGCACCACCTGCCACGTTGAGCATACCATTCAATAATGCCCAATCAGATACCGCATCTGAGCCGTCTTTCATGCTTTCTGTTTCGCGATTTGGACTAGCCACTGAGCCTGTGTCCAAGTGGTCGCGGCCGATGACAATAGGGCCTTTTAGCTCGCCGTTTTTGACCATTTCATTAAAGGCCAAACCTGCTTTGTCACGTTCACCCAATCCTAACCAGCAGATACGGGCAGGCAAACCCTGAAACTGAATACGCTCTTTTGCCATATCAAGCCAGCGATGAATATGTTGATTTTCAGGGAACAGCTCTTTGATTTTTTGATCGGTTTTGTAGATGTCTTCTGGATCGCCTGATAATGCGACCCAGCGAAATGGGCCTTTACCTTGGCAGAACAGCGGACGAATATAAGCGGGGACAAAACCTGGGAAATTAAAGGCATCTTTAACGCCTTCATCAAAAGCCACTTGACGAATGTTATTGCCATAATCGGTCGTTGGAATGTCCATCGCTTGTAGATCTAGCATCGCCTGTACGTGTACGGCACAAGACTGAGCGGCTGCTTTGGTGAGTGCTGAATGTTGCTCTGAATCCTCTTGCGCAGCTTTCCATGCTTCTACTGTCCAGCCAACTGGCAAGTAACCATTGATCAAGTCATGTGCTGAGGTTTGGTCAGTGACCAAATCAGGCTTCATGCCACCATCGTGCGCACGCTTGACCATTTCAGGTAGGATATCTGCGGCATTACCAAGTAGGGCAATAGAGACCGCTTCACCTGCGTCGGTATGCTGTTTGATCAATTCATAAGCATGGTCGAGATCATCGGCTTGCTTATCGACATAACCAGTACGCAAGCGGAAATCGATACTAGATTGCTGACACTCGATGTTCAGTGAGGTTGCACCTGCAAAAGTCGCGGCTAATGGCTGCGCACCGCCCATGCCGCCAAGACCCGCGGTCAAAATCCAACGTCCCGCCCAGCTACCGTCATAATGCTGACGACCTGCTTCTACAAAGGTCTCGTAAGTACCTTGCACGATGCCTTGGGTGCCAATATAAATCCAGCTACCAGCCGTCATTTGACCATACATCATCAAGTCTTTGCGATCGAGCTCGTTAAAGTGCTGCCACGTCGCCCAGCGCGGCACAAGGTTAGAGTTTGCAATCAAAACACGCGGTGCATTTTCGTGCGTTTGAAACACGCCAACTGGCTTGCCTGATTGCACGAGCAACGTCTCATCGTCTTCCAATTCTTTTAATGACGCTAGGATTTGATCATAGCTTTCCCAATTGCGGGCTGCGCGTCCGATACCACCGTAGACGACTAGGCTTTTAGGATTTTCGGCCACATCAGGATGCAAATTGTTTTGCAGCATACGATAAGGGGCTTCGGTCAGCCAGCTTTTGCAATGTAGAGTACTGCCAGTGGGCGCGGCGATTTCGCGGCTCTCATCACGGCGAGTAGGTTTGTTGCTATTAGTAGTCATGGTCAAATCCTTATGAAATCTTTTGAGGCGATTGGGCAATTAAAGTAAGTGCTTTACAGTCAGTCTATAAATTCAGCGAAATATCGATTAGATGACGCAGATTTTTTAGCACTGTCGTAAAGTTGTATATACAAATTATCAAAGATACTTTTTTCATGCAAGCAATTTTTTATAAATGACTCAATTATTTTTGCGAGGGTTTTGGTAGATAGATAAATGTCACAGTGTTTTGCCAAGGTTCATGACGTTATCTCGTGATATTATGGCACTACTATTATTGGTAAAACTAACGGTTAAACACGGACATGACAAAGACGATTCCGGCATATCAGCGGATTAAAAATGCCATATTAGACAATATTCACTCGGGTAAATGGCAGGCGGGCAATGCAATTTCTACAGAAATGGCGTTGGCAAAAGAGTTTGGCGTATCGCGTATGACGGTCAATCGCGCGCTCAAAGAGTTGAGCGAAGAGCGAGTGCTAGAGCGCCGGCAAGGATCGGGGACGTTTGTCGCCCAGCAGCAGTTCAATCACACTTTTGTAGAAGTGCGCAATATTGCGCAGGATTTAAAATCTGCCAACCGCGATTATCAGGCGCAAGTGGTGAGTAAACGCATACTTACGGCTGCGATGTTGGATGATGAATTGCGGCGTAAATTTGATATTAATAAAGTAGCTGTGTCTTCTAATACAAGCGCTAGTACAAACGCTGATACAACCGTAATGGATGACAGTACTGGCGCAGATAGTAGTAGCGACGTTGCTGTTTTATACGAGGTAAAAATCATTCACTTTGCGGATGGTCAGCCCATACAGTTCGAAGAGCGCTGGGTGGATGCGCAAAAGGTGCCAGAATTTATTGAGCAGGATTTTAGTGTGGTCAATACCAGTGATTATCTCATTGCCAAAAGTCCACTAGAGCGCGGCAGCTATACCATTCGTGCACTAGCGGCACCAGATGAGATTGCTGCGCTACTGCAAATCGCACCGCAATCGCCGACATTGGTATTGCGTCGTCAGACGTATTCAGCAGGTCGAGTATTGACCTTTGTGAAGATGTGGCATGCAGGCGATCGTTATCAATTCTCCGGTGAACTATAATAGTCTTACGCATGCTCACTGTTTTTGTACGTTTATTCTTTCTGAAGTGCGCTAGTATATGAATAAATGGCTATTTAATTGGCAATAATAAGATTAAGATCTGCCTAAAAAATGTCCAAAAATTCAAAGATAATATAGAAACAGTATTGAAAAATATGCTGAGCATCCTCAAATCGAGCAGCCAAAGCTAAATAATGCGGCGCAAATACTTTATTATAGTATTTGCCTGTGCTGGTCTTATCCTTATTTGTTGCTATGGTTTTATTGGCACGATACCTTTTTGCATTATTCATTCACTCTTATAAGGACGTCTTATGAAACGTCGTACTCTTTTAGCACTTGCCGCCAGTACTATGCTACTTGCCGCTTGTGGTCAGTCTACTACCAATGAAGCAGAAACCAATGCGACAGACAGTGCCGCGACGGGTGGCTCTGATTTGCTGCAACGTATCAATAATGGTGGCACCATCAACGTCGGTACAGAGGGTACTTATCCGCCATTCACTTATCATGATGAGAGTGGCAAGCTAACTGGCTATGATGTCGAAGTGACACGTGCGGTTGCGGATAAACTAGGCGTAGACGTTGAATTTAAAGAGACCCAGTGGGATGCTATGCTGGCAGGTCTTGACTCAAAACGCTTCGATATGGTGGCCAATCAAGTAAGCTTGACCACGCCTGAGCGTTTGGCTAAGTATGACAAAGCCATGCCATATAGCTGGTCAGGCGCGGTTGTACTAGCACCGACTGATGACAATCGTTATAGCTCGTGGGAAGGTTTAAAAGGTCTGCGTACTGCGCAATCACTGAGCAGCAACTATGGTGAGCTTGCAGAACGCTACGGCGCAGAAATCGTCCCTGTCGATGGTATGGCGCAAGCGATTCAACTGGTTAAGCAAGACCGTGCTGACTTCACGATGAATGATAATCTAGCAGTATTGGATTATCTCAAAAAATTCCCAGATGCAGCACTTGAGATCAAGCTGACAGCGCCTGCGAGTGAGCAGACTGGTTCAGGTCTAGTACTCATCAAAGGGGATGATGAAGTCGTGGCAAAATTGAATGAAGCAATGGCCGCATTAGCAGCCGATGGGACGCTGACCAAGCTTAGCGAAGAGTTCTTTGGTGCTGATATAAGTCAACAAAAATAATGCTAGCGTCTATCACGTCAATGCTAGCTGAGTTACTGGCACTACTACCATTTATGGATCCTGCGCGGGCACAAATTGTCATCAATTCATTTTGGCCAATGCTTAAAGGCGGTATTTATTATTCGATACCGCTGGCGTTGATCTCATTTGCGATTGGTATGGCTATTGCGCTGACAGTAGCGCTGATTCGTATCGTACCGCGTGCTGGCTGGTTCCATGAAATCATATACAGACTTGCGCGTATTTATGTGTCCGCCATTCGCGGGACACCGATGCTGGTTCAGCTATTCATTATTTTCTACGGTTTGCCAAGTATCGGGGTAAAGCTTGATCCTTTTCCCTCAGCGATTATTGCCTTTTCACTCAATATTGGCGCTTATGCGTCAGAAACGGTGCGTGCCTCTATTTTGTCCATTCCTAAAGGACAGTGGGAAGCAGGCTCGACGGTAGGCTTGACGTATCTACAGACCTTTCGTCATGTTATTTTGCCGCAAGCACTTCGGGTGTCAGTACCCCCGTTATCCAATACCTTTATTAGCCTAGTAAAAGACACGTCTTTGGCGTCATTGGTATTGGTGACTGAGTTATTTAAACAGGCGCAAATCATCACGGCACGTAACTATGAATTTATGTTGGTCTACACCGAAGCGGCGATTATTTATTGGGGTATTTGTCTGTTCTTAACCTTTATTCAAGGTAAGCTTGAAACCAGACTCGATCGCTATGTGGCGAAATAAACCCTTGATAATGGGGGCAGTATAGGATGGTAATACCGCGTTGATAAGCGTGTGCTATTAGCAAACAGATATCAGTACAACAGGAAGCTTTATGATTCAAGTCACTAATATTCACAAAGCTTTTGGTGGCAATCAAGTGCTTAAAGGCATCGACTTGACCATCGAAAAAGGCAAAGTCGTGGTGATATTAGGGCCATCAGGGTCTGGTAAAACCACTTTTTTACGCTGCTTAAATGCGCTAGAAATTCCAGATCAGGGCGTTATTGCCTTTGACGACGGCAGCTTGACGGTAGATTTTGCCACTAAGCCTAAGAAAAAAACATTGCTGGCGCTGCAGCGTAAATCAGGCATGGTGTTTCAATCGTATAACTTGTTTCCACATAAGACCGCGATTGAGAATTTAATGCTTGGGCCGACGGTAGTGCAAGGGCAAACTAAGGCGCAAGCCCGCGAACAGGCACTGGCATTACTTGATAAAGTAGGCTTATCGGATAAGGCAGATCTGTATCCGTTTCAGCTATCTGGTGGTCAGCAGCAGCGTATCGGCATTGCTCGTGCACTGGCTATCGAGCCGTCACTATTATTATTTGATGAGCCAACGTCTGCGCTTGATCCTGAATTGGTACAAGATGTACTGGGCACGATGAAGCAACTGGCATCTGAAGGCTGGACGATGGTCGTTGTGACTCATGAGATTAAATTTGCTCGTGATGTGGCAGATCATGTGGTGTTAATTGAGGATGGTCATGTGGTCGAAGAAGGTAGCGCTAAGCAGATGTTCGAAGTGTCTACTCATCCACGTACGCAGGCCTTTTTGCAGCGTATTGAACAGTAATATTATCAAGGCAGTCCAAGTTGTTTAGCAACTGTCTATGGCATAAATACTTACCTCTAAAGCAAAGTGTCAAACACAATAAAGCCCCGACTATATTGATATAGTTGGGGCTTTCTTTCGTTTAATAGCAATGGTGCCAAGGCTATTCAAAGGTCTTAAAAAGTACAGACTAAATTCTTTGCCGCCTTTTTAGCCAACGTGGTACGCGAGTGGCAGTGCCGTTTAATATGGCATTAAATAAAGCTGCCAGTAAGATTAATACCACGCCCACATATTGAATCCAAGATAAGGATTGATGCAATAATAGTATGGCAAGGGCAATGGCAGTCAATGGCTCAAAAATCGTAAATACTGATGCACGAGTGGCAGGTAATTTCTCTAATGCTTTCATATAAAGGGCAAAGGGCACGACGGTTCCAATCAAAGACAACCCCAAGGCATAGCCCCAAGTATGTAAAGGTAAGCTCAATAACCGCCCATAGGTTTGATAGGTTTCAGGTAATAATAGCAGTACACCAGCACTGATGATAATAGAGGTAAAAAACACCAAAGGCGCAGGGTGAGCATCGTGCATCGCGCGCTTGCCCAGTACCCCGTATAAGGAATAACAGACGCCTGCTAGCAGTCCTAATAGGATGCCCCAGTTGACTTGCGCTTGCTCACCAAGCATCGTCAATCCAACACCAAATACCGCCATGAGCGCCAGTAATGCCGACTGGCGAGTGATAGATTCATCAAGCAAGAATACCGAAAACAATAAGCTAAATACAGGCGCAGTATAAAGCAAGGCAACCGCAGGCCCAGCACCGACATAGATCACAGCAAAAAAGTAGCATACCGACATACCAAGTACGCCAATCAAAGACTGCAATGCCAGTCCGAGCCACTGCTTTCGACGAAGCTTGATAAGATGCGGCCATAATTTTGGTAGCATGACAAGAATAAGAAAAGCCGCGGTCACGATACGTAAGATCGTAATCTGCCAGCCACTAAAGCCGATTTGATTGAGGTAGGTTGAAAATATCCCCAAGGTACCCCAGCAGACAGCGGCCGTGATAATTTGAATGGTGCCTATCCATGACTGCCGTGCTGACATTACGCCATCGGTATTTGCCATATCGCTCTCTATTTTTATGTGATATCAAAACTCATGCCCAAACTCAAAACCTCAAACAGTCCAAGCCTTTTAGCTAATGGCATCATACAATACTGGAATAAGAAAAAGACAACCCGAGTAAGGGCTGCCTTTTGTTTATTTTTTTTAGTCTATCATTAAAGCGTTAATTAAGTTCGAACACAAGTCAGTTAGACATAAAATTCAATTTATTCGAGTTAGAGGTACGCTTGTCTTTAGCTTATCACCCTTTGGTGTCATATCCCCCAAACTTAAGTAGCATGACTTACAACTGTAGTAAAAAATTCGTCAGCAAGCGTTTGGCACCTTCCGTCGCAAATGACTCTGGGTGAAACTGCACACCTTGAATGGGATAGTCTTTATGCTGTAGTCCCATAATCTCCTCACCTGCTAGCGCAGATTCGGTTAGGCTGAACTCAGCATGAGCGTCATTAGCAACGACAGCTGTGACAGCCAAGCAATCTGGTAAGGTGTCTGCTTTTACCATCAAGGAGTGGTAGCGCATAATTTCAATCTCTTGTGGCAAGCCTTGATAGACACCCGCGCCATCATGGCGAATGGAGGATACCTTGCCATGCATTGGCACGCTCGCCCGTACCACATCGCCGCCGAACACATGCGCAATCCCTTGCATACCTAAGCAGACACCCAATAGAGGCGTCGTCTTACCCATGACTTCAATCACTTCGGCACAAATACCGAAGTAGGCAGGGTCGTCAGGAGCGCCAGGGCCCGGTGAAATGATAATGCGATCAAGATTCATGGCTTGTACATCTGCTAACGTTATCTCATTATTACGTTTAACAATGACGTTCGCGGCTTTATCGCCGTCCATCGTCTGCAAAATCTCACCGATATATTGGTAAAGATTAAAGGTAAACGAGTCGTAGTTATCTATAATTAAAACATTCATGGGTTATCAACTCTTTGGCAAAATATAAGCAATTTACGGGTTCATAAAACTATCTAATACCACTTTCATGGCAGACAATTTACGCTGAATTTCTAGATATTCATCAGCAGGATTGGAGTCATAGACATTGCCGCCACAGGTCTGCGCATAAGCGGATTCGCCGTTGATGAATAGGCTGCGAATAGGAATGGCAAAAATACAATCACCGTTAAAATTAAACGATCCAAGCGCACCACCATAAGCACCGCGACCATCTGGTTCTAGCTCATTGATGACTTTAATCGCTTCAACTTTTGGTGCACCTGACAGTGTTCCAGCAGGGAAATTACTGGCAAGGGCGCTAAACATATCTTCATTAGGATGCAAGATTCCGACGATCTCAGAAGAGATATGTTGCACATGAGAGAAGCGTTTGATATCCATGAGGCTACGTACTTTTACCGTACCAAATTGTGCCACACGGCCGATATCATTGCGGTGCAAATCGACTAGCATATTGTGCTCAGCAATTTCTTTGGCATCGTTGAGCAATGCACGGGCAAGCTGTCGGTCTTCGATGACATCGACACCGCGCTTGGCGGTGCCTGCCAGTGGATAGGTTTCCATCTCACCTTGACGCAAGCGAAACAGCAGCTCTGGTGAGGCACCAATGATGCACTGCTGAGCAAATTTCATAAAATACATGTGCGGCGACGGATTGACCGACCGCAATTTTTCATAAATGGGCATTTTATCGCCGGCAATACGGTATTTGGATTTAAAACCTACCTCACACTGAAAGATACGCCCTGAGATGATGTCTTCTTTGACTTGCATGACGGCTTTAGCGTGCTCTTTTTGACTCATACCATCACCCAAAAACTCAACCGTAGGCGGCTCGTAGCTTGGAGTGGGCGCATCAAGTAGCGCTTTGATTTGCTCGATGCGATTTTCTTGCTGCGCAGTTGGATAGTAAAAATAGAAAATCTCACCGGTCATCTTATCGAGCGTTAGACCATCCAAATATACGCCAAATTTAAACGGTTCAAAGTCATCGCTCGCTTTAGCATTGAGACTGGGTTCAAAGAAATTGACACTGTCGTAACCCAAATAACCGACAAGACCACCGCTTTGGTCGCGAGCAATGACGTGCTGCGGCGTAATTTTGCGCAGTAGCTCGTAAGGATTATCCGTTTGATAATGAGTGGTTTCAGCGGTTTTATTATCAGTAATCGCGAGGGTTGTACGATCGATGGCAGCAATGGTCATCACTGGATCAAAACCAATCGCATGATGACGCGCCATATGTCCATCTTCGCCCAATGATTCGAGCAAATAACAAGTATCAAAAGCGCGCTCAATACGTTTGAACAACGCAAAGAAATCAATATCCTGAGTGAGTTTAATGCGCTGTGGTTTACTAGGAATGTCAATAGCAGCAGGTTGCTCAGGTTTTGAATTAGGAGAGGTCATAACAATATCCAAATTGGTTCAATGATTGATCAAATAAAAA
This sequence comes from Psychrobacter sp. UBA6739, assembly GCF_002453835.1. Taxonomy (NCBI): domain Bacteria; kingdom Pseudomonadati; phylum Pseudomonadota; class Gammaproteobacteria; order Moraxellales; family Moraxellaceae; genus Psychrobacter; species Psychrobacter sp. UBA6739. The sequence goes on along the minus strand of NZ_DKHR01000001.1, from coordinate 13,102 downwards.
GTAAGACAAATTAAAATTCTAGTTTCTAATTAATTAGGCGGGCTTTTCAGCTGTGTCTTTTATGTATGAATTTTTTCTATGAGTCATTTCTATGAGTCATTAGTAAGGCACTCACATCATGAACTTGCATGGCTTTGGCGCCGCGCGAGACGGTAGCAATACCGACACCTAGCTGCTCAGATATCTCGCGCTGGGTGACACCGCGCTCAAGCAAGTCAAAAATGCGGATACGATTGGCGATTTCCTGCTGCTCTTTTTCCGTCAATAGCGCACTGAATAGCAGGTCTATAGCGGTGCTGTCATGACAACTGGCTAAATGGCTTAATAAGCTGTGATAAGGGTCTGTGCTCATAACATTCATCTTAATGGAAAAGAAAAGGGAAGCTTACTTCGTTTCAGCATTCTAGTACGATAGTACATAAAAGGCAAGTAGCCTATGTAGATGTTTTGCTACTGCTGTTAAATGGGCACTGTGTTTTGGAAAATGATTATTTATATAGGATGGATCCTACATTCACAATAAAGCCAGCTAATCTTTATTAACTGGCTTTATGTTTATAAATAGTTAACAGCTCGTTTACAGACCCTAATTAAACGGAAGAGTGCTCACTGGCAAGTTCAATTTGCACCTGCCAATCCTCTATATCCAGCTCATAACAGTTTTTGCCTTCGCCATTGATACGATCTATCACCAAAAAATCAGAGTCACAACCGAGGGCAAGTAACGGATGATGCCAGACATTGGCATCGTATTGCACACCTTGATGAGATTGGACATAAAACACGGTCAAATCATCCGCAGACTGTGGCGGCGCACCAGCAGGCGCAACGATGACGATATAATCCTGACCATTCATCGAAAAAAACGCTTGCGTGCCAAACGGATGATATTCCATGACCGATAAGGCAATAGGAAATTCACGCTTTTTGGCGCGGAAGATACTCATGCCGACATCGCCGCCGTCAAGTTTGGCTTCAGCGATGGCGTGATGGCGGCAGGCATAGCCTTTATTGATATGGTAGCTATTTTCAGGCGTCTGTGCTGCCTTGTCATAGGGTTCGATTACGGTGCCGTAGGGCGCAAACTCAGCTTTGGTTAAAGGTCTTGCAACGATCGTAGTCTTCATAAGAGTACTCATGACTTTGCCTTACTTTTGGTGATCACTGTTTATAATTGCTATGAGCCACTTTGCCATAAGCCCGTACGCGAATTAAATCAACATCTGGGAATAAATGACATATTCGAATGAACGATTATGCCGCTATATTGCTCATCGTTCTGAATGCTTTGTTGTTCTGATTATTCTTGTTATTGCGCAGGGCTTATCGTGCTGGGCGAATAAACGGCATATGACGATTCACGTCTTTGTATAGTAAGTATCTAAATGGACCGGGTCCGCCGGCGTAACAAGATTGTGGACAGAATGCGCGTAACCACATAAAGTCACCCGCCTCAACTTCTACCCATTCACCATTTAAGTGATAGACCGCTTTACCTTCTAGGACATACAAACCATGTTCCATCACATGCGTTTCATCAAATGGAATCACGCCACCTGGTTGGAAAGTCACGATATTCACATGCATGTCGTGACGCATATCAGACTGCTCGGTAAATCTGGTGGTTGCCCATACGCCATCAGTACCCGGCATCTCAATCGCTGCAACATCATGATCGCTGGTTACAAAGGCTTCAGGCACTTCAATACCTTCACAGTGTTGATAAGCTTTACGAATCCAATGGAATTTAACGTGCTTGTCGCTATTGTTTTTTATCGTCCATTTGCAGCCGGGTGGTAAGAATGCATAACCGCCCGCTTCAAGATGATGCGACACGCCTTCGATAGTCATGTCCATTTCACCTTCAACGATGAATATAACCCCTTCAGCGTTTGCATCTAGCTCAGGCTTTTCTGAGCCGCCATTAGGCTCAACTTCGACGATATACTGTGAAAAAGTCTCAGAGAAACCTGAAAGTGGGCGTGCAAGCACCCACATGCGCATACCTGTCCAAAACGGCAGATAGCTAATAACAATGTCGGTCAGTACACGTTTGGGAATAATGGCATAAGCTTCGGTGAAGATAGCGCGATCAGATAGCAGTTGTGTTTGTGGAGGCAAGCCGCCAGTGGGTGCGTAATAAGTACTCTTTGTTGACATTGTTGATGTTCCTTAGTGGTGTTGTGCCGCAATAAATTTGTGTCTAAACGTATGGTTACATCCAGTTTGCAGTGTTATCGGCAGTGGCTGGATGGTTTTTATACCAGTGTTTGGCAATGTCATCACGGCGGCATACCCACACATCGGGCTTGCTGGTGATATATTGCAAAAACTTTTTGAGGGCGATGATGCGACCGGCGCGACCAATGATGCGGCAGTGCAAACCGATGGTCAGCATCTTGGGTGTGTGCGCGCCTTCTTCGTATAAGGTATCGAAGCTGTCTTTTAAATATTGATAAAAAGGCTCGGCGTTGGTAAAGCCTGGGCTTGAGGCAAAACGCATGTCATTGGTCTCTAAGGTATAGGGAATGACCAAATGCGGCTTACGAGCGATTTTATTACCGTCTTCTACTTTGACATTGAGCCAGTAAGGAAATTCATCCGCGTAAGAGTCTGAGTCATAAATATAGCCACCTTGTTCAGCGACCAGCTCACGAGTATTCGGGCTATCTCGTCCCGTGTACCAACCGAGCGGCTGACCGCCGATCATGCGCTCGAATATTTCAGTGGCACAGCGCACATGCTCGCGCTCGGTCTCGCGGTACATATTTTGATAAGTAATCCAGCGCAGACCGTGACTGGCGATTTCGTGCCCATCTTCTAATACTCGCTCGATAATATGCGGCGTTTTTTCGGCAGCAGCAGCGCAAGTGAAGGTCGTAATAGGCAAACCGTATTCTTTAAAAGTATCCAATACTCGCCAAACACCCACACGGCTACCATACTCAAATGCCGACTCAATCGATTGATGACGATTGTTAAACTCTGGCGTACCCAAGACATCCGATAAAAACCGCTCTGATTGACCGTCACCATGAATCACGCTATTTTCTGCGCCTTCTTCGATATTGAGGACGAACTGTACAGCGATTTTAGCGCCGCCTGGCCAGTTGGCTTTTGGCGGCTTATCAGCATAGCCTTTTAAGTCGCGAGGGTAGGCGTCTTGATTGAAATCGCTGATTATTTTTTTGGTCATTGTCAATATATCCTAAATATTTTAAAGCAACTTAAGTCAATTAAAGCAAAATAAGGCGTAACTTTGGATCTATATAATATTTATCTACGGCCTTTATTTATAACCCTGATGCATAAGCCACCATTTGCTGACGTTCTTCATCAGTCAATTTTGTGAGATTACCCAGTGGCATATAGCCCGTTTGTACGGCAGTGACGATTTTTGCTTTATGAGTTTTCATGTCGGTCGGTGTTTGCAAGATGATACCAGCTGGCGGCGCGGCAAATCCTTGCTGAGTAGGCTGAGCGGCATGGCACGTGCTACAGCGCGTGTGCACGACATCCATAATGGCATCATCAGCAGAGGCAGTTACTGGCACGACGTCGGCAGTGATATTTTCATTTGAGGCGGCATCAGTGCTTATAGTAGAACCGTCGGCTGCGCTATCAGTAGTTGTTGGTGGCACACTATTTGGTGTCGCCGTTTCAGCAGCGGCTGCAGCAGTGACAACAGGTAATGGCTCAATTGGTTCTGGGCGCATCCAAATAATTAACAATACAGTTAAGACAGCAGGGATGACCAAATAACGCGGCTTATGATTGTCTAAATGCTTTTGGTTAAAATAGTGACGTACAATAGCCGTGATGATACCCACAAATACCAATACCAACCAGCCGTGAGCATGAGAGTACATCATCGGATAATGATTGCTAATCATGGTAAAGATCAGCGGTAAGGTAAAATAGTTGTTCATCAGCGAGCGGTTTTTTGCTTGTAATGCCAAGTCCGCCACTTCTTTGCCTGGTTTTTCGCCACGCCTCACGCATTCTACCAGCGCTCGTTGAGCAGGCATGATGCCGAAGAAGACGTTACCTGCCATTACCGTACCTAAGATAGCACCGATATGAATGAACGAAGCACGGTCACTAAATAGCTGATAAGAACCCCAGCAGGCGATGATTAATAGGATAAAAATAATGGTGCTAAAAATGAACGAGTTTTTGCCTAAATGGCTGCGGACAATCACTTCATAAATGAAATAGCTGCCGAATAAAAATAACAAACTGGTCGAGATGGCACCGATACTACTACCAAAATCGACTTTGCTGGGATCAATCAAGTAGGCAGTCGCATTGGCATAGTAGACGATAGAGAGCATCGCCATACCCGTCAGCCAAGTGGTATAAGCTTCCCATTTAAACCAGTGCAGGGTCTTTGGCATCTCTTCGGGCTCAAGCTTATATTTGGCAATTTCATAAAAGCCGCCACCATGTACCGCCCATAGGTCGCCTGAAATGCCTTTGTCAGCCTTCCACTGTGGTGGTTTACGCAAACTAAGATCTAGCCAAACAAAGTAAAAAGACGCACCAATCCATGCCACGCCAGCGATGACGTGGAACCAGCGAAAAAATAAGTTAAACCAATCGAGATAATAAGCGCCCATGTTGCAAATGTCCTTTTTACAATTTTCTTTTGTTCAGCTTTTTTCAATCTTTCGACGCGTTTTGCTATGGCGACGTTCTTTTATGATGTGTTTTTATATAGTGATGCTATATAACTATATAACTAAGAGCCGCGATACGTGCTGTAGCCATGTGCGCTAAGCAGTAGCGGTACATGATAGTGACCGTTATCACTTATCATAAAATCGATGACAACTTGTGGATAAAAAGCCGTGAGATTTTGTTCATCGAAATAAGACTGCGTATCAAAGGTTAAGGTATAACGACCAACATCTAAGTGATATTCGGCAATATCAATCGTTGGGTCAAACGACCAGCTATCTGGTGCCACGCGTCCATCCGCGTTGGTGACGCCATTGGCTAATAGAGATGCCTCGCCAGTTGCGCTTACGCGATCTAGCGTCACGGCAATACCAGCGGCTGGTTTGCCCAAATGGGTATCTAAAATATGCGATGAGAGAGTACCTGACATAATAATTCCTTTTATATAAATGAGTCAGATGCGGCTGAATGCTTTAAGCGTCACTCAGCAGTTTCTGTAAACGTAAGCGGGTGATTTTATTTTGCTCAGCCGCCGCATTGACCAGTTCAGTAGCGCGATCATTGGGCAAGCGTGCTAACAATAAATCGAGCATTTGCTGTGCGCTCTTACCGGTAGCAAATACGATAAAGATAAAGCCAAATTTATCAAGGTAGTCTTGATTGCCTTGAGCCAAAGCTTCAATTACCTCGTCATTGGCATCATTGGCACCCGACTGCTCATGGGCAGCACTGTCTTGAGTGTTGCGATATTTTTCTTTTAACGAGTCGACATTGCCGATTTGTGGATGACCATCAAAAGCCTCTAGTAACTGGGCTTCTGCTGTCTGTGCTTGTGCCCAAGCATCATCACTATGAGCAAGTAATGTAGATATATCAGCAAAAGGACGTTTTTTTTCTAAAGCCTGCGCCCAATGGGTGCTGGTACAGCAGGTCAATAGATGTGAAGTTGCCTCAGCTGTTGAGAGCTCATTAAACTGCTGTAAAGATAATTTCACTATGACATCCTTTTCTTTTCTGACAAAAGCAGTGGAGTAGCATCTCTCGATAACATCTCATGCTAAAGTAGTATTTATCGATTAATAATTGGTTTACTATGAGCTATTCTGCTTAAACCTGACCATTTGGTCAACTACTTTATGCAAATATTTTATTTAGACTGGGGATATTTCATAAAAATTAGCATATGAATCCAGTTATTGGCTGGGATATGGCTCTTTATTCATCACAATAATGACAGGTAACATTAATCATGGCTCAACATAACAATATAGAACCACAAGCCGCGTCTGACGCGCCTGTACAGCGCAACCAGCAAGATATCCGCGCCCACAACCAAACCGTCATTTTGGCGGCGGCAGAAGAGGAGTTCGTGCTGCAAGGTTTCCGCGGTGCGACGATGCAAGGGATTGCCGATAGAGCCGAGCTGCCAAAAGCCAACGTGCATTACTACTTTAAGAATAAAAAAAATCTGTACCAAGCCGTGCTGCATTCTATTATTCAAGAGTGGAACGATGGCTTGGTCGCTATGAGTGTCGATAGTGACCCTAAAACGGTCATCGAAAAGTTTGTCCGTACCAAATTGCATCAAGCGTTTGCTCATCCCAATCGCCATAAATTGTTTGCGCTGGAAGTCATCGGCGGTGCTCCTCATCTGCATGAATTTATGTCGGCGACCATGAAGGAGTGGGCGCTAGACAAGGCACAAGTGATGAAAACTTGGCATGAGCAAGGTAAGATTGGCATCGCTGACCCTTTACAGCTATTGATTTTGATTTGGGCAACGACGCAGCGATATGCAGAATTTGAGACAGAAATTGTCGGTTTGATGGAAAAGAGTGAGTACGATCAGCAGGATGAAGCGCGGGCGGCAGACTTTTTAGTGCCGTTTATTTTGCGTGGCTGTGGTCTTGAGTAATGCTTATGTATTATTATTTTACGTCTATAACATGCCATTAATACGAAAGCACTTTAAATGCTTTCGTATTAATGAGCGCTAAAAGAGTCAATGTCCAGAACCAGAACAGCAATGCTGATTGGTAAAGAATTTGACTATTCTAACGTACGTTTAAGAAGCCTTTTGTCTAAGAGGCTTGAGACCGTCATCCAGATGCTGTTCTACTGTATCAAATTCGACACCGTAGTTTTTGGGCAAAATCATATCGAGAGTAATGGCTACAATACCTGACATAGTAACCGCCGACCCAAAGATATTACGGAAAAGCTGCGGCGCCTGTGCAAATACATCAGGAACAAAAGCCACGCCCATGGACAGACCTAGCGAAGTGGCAATGATTAAGATATTGCGATGGGTAAAGTTGACGGTTGATAGGATGCGAATACCAGCGGTCGCTACCGTTGCAAACATCAATAACGTCACACCGCCAACGACTGGTTTTGGCAATTGGGTAAAGATAGCACCCAAAATAGGAAATAGCCCCATAGTGAACAAGATAGCCCCAACATAGAAGCCCACATAGCGACTGGCAATACCAGTCATCTGAATCACGCCGTTGTTTTGGCTAAAAGTCGTCACAGGGAACGTGTTAAACACCGCCGCAATTAATGAGTTGACACCATCACCTAATACGCCACCTTTGATGCGTTTCTCGTATAGAGGTCCTTTAATGGGTTCGCCCGATATCATCGAAGTCGCCGTCAAATCACCAGAGGTTTCAATACTGGTAATGACATACATAAAGGCGATAGGAATAAAAGCCTGCCAATCAAACCCAAAGCCAAACTTGAATGGCACAGGTAGCGTAAAGATAGGGGCATCAGAGACCAAAGAGAAATCAATGCGTCCCATAAGAATGGCTGCGATCAGACCAAGCATCAACCCTATAAAAATAGCACTGGAGCGAATGACTTTATTATTAACAATACTAATCAATACCACACTGACCAAGACTCCGCCACCGAGCAGCAGATTCTGTATACTCCCGAAATCTTCAGCGCCCACGCCGCCTGCCAAATCCGTCAGACCAACCTTGGTTAATGACAGACCGATAGTTACAATCACACAACCCGTCACGATAGGGCTCATCAAGGATTTGAGTCTGGTGATGAATTGACTTAAGAAAATCTCAACGAAGGCACCAAGAAAGGAGACGCCAAAGATAACAGAGAGAATCTCCTCCGGACTCCCGCCTTTGTTTTTTACCACAAAACCTGCTGCCAATACCGCGGCCAAGAAGCCAAAACTGGTTCCTTGTAACGCCATAAGACCGGAACCTACCGGTCCAACTTTATGCGTCTGAATAAAGGTAGCGACCCCTGATACCATCAATGACATGCTGATGAGATAAGGGATATGTTCCCCCAAACCCAAGACGCCGCCTATGATTAATGAGGGGGTGATGATACCGACAAAGCTGGCAAGTACGTGTTGTACTGCGCCCAAAAAGGCTTTTGTAGGGGTAGGGCGGTCATGCAATCCGTATAGTAAATCGGGGTTCCCTTGAATGTGTTCGCTCATCTTGGCTTCCTCCTAAAGTGACTTTTAGTCCAAGCTCTGTGGAGAGAGCTAAGCAGTGTGATGAGTTTAGAGATGGATATCGACATACCGTTTATCTTCATATTGCTTAGTTGTCTCACAAAGAGTCGCACTTATCCTTGTGCTAATAAATATCAGCAGCTAGCTATTATTTATCAATATGACTAATAGTCGTAGGTTTAAACCTGACTAATTGGTCAACTATCTAAGGGTATAGTGAAAGGGTTGGCTATTGCAACGTTTTTTTTCATGTTGATGGCTTTATTTCTTAAATAATAACAGTCTATTAGACGAACATAGCGCAGCGGATTTGGTTTGCTGGCCATTTCTACTCGTCTAAAAACAGTAAGCAACAAAACGGAATAAGTCAGCCAGATTTAGCGCTATTTTTTAATATTAAATTTCTCGCATTAATTATTGCCAAATTGTTAATACTTCGTTATTATGCCTCTCATTATTTAAATGCTAACAATTATCATTAACATTGTTATTCGTATGAAAGGTTTTGGCTTTGTCAAGACTCCAATCGTCTAAAAAATGGTTTTCAACAATAAGCGGTGCAACTGCCACAAGCTGTGCTCAACAGTAAATAGCTTTTAAAAATTCTAATTTGTGATAGTCAATAAGGTGAGTGTGTTATGCGTGAAGTAAAGTTATCAAGACTATCTAGTCAAATGACGGTATTGTCCATGGGCGTGGCAGCGGTATTATGGTCACAAGCAGTCAGTGCAGCACCTGCAGAAGACATGCCAAGCACCACGTTGCAGACCATTACGGTGACAGCCAATAGCTCAGTACGTGATAAAGTGCAAACCGATTCTGTTTACATAGAAGACTATACGCCAGCGCAGCAAGCCAGCCATTTAAGCGATTTTTTGAATGTCGTTCCTGGAGTTACGGTAGGTGGTACCTCTGCGGTCAATCAGCGTATTCGTATTCGTGGTCTTGAAGACAGCAACCTAAAAGTCACTATCGATGGGGCGCGTCAAGAAGGCAAACTTTTTTATCATATGGGTGACATTACTATTGACCCTGACTTGCTTAAGCAAGCAGATGTCTCAGTCGGTAATAACTCAGTGACGCTAGGAAATGATGCCATTGGCGGGGCGGTGGCTTTTAAGACGGTCGATGCAGTGGATTTGCTGAAACCGGGTCAAAGAATAGGAGCGAAAGTTCACGCAGGCTATGCCAGTAATAATGACGAGCTACTAATGTCAACGACTGTATATGCCGCACCAACGGACAATGTTGACTTACTGGCTTACTATGGCAAGCGCGATAGCGATTCTGGCGAAGATGGTAACGGTCGTGAGCTGTTTGAAGACAGTAAAACTGAAAGCATCTTATTAAAGGCGGGTGCTTATATTGCGGATGACCATCATATTGGCGCAAATTTCAGCCAAACTGAAAAGAAGGGTATTTTCCCATTCCGTCCAGACTTCCCTAGCCGCTCTGAGCCTCCAATTCCGCAACAGGTGAAGCGCGATACTTATGGTATTGATTATAGCTTTAATCCTAGCAACCCACTGATTGATGTAGATACCAACGTGTATCAAACCAAAACCCGCATTTTGCGCGATTCTGATTATATCAATGATCCAGGTTTTGATTTTAACGCGCAAGTTCAAACCACAGGCGCAAAAATCCAAAACACCAGTGACATTGCTACGAATGTTGGCACACACAAGCTTATCTCTGGGATTGAGCACTACAAAAAAGAATCGGAGATGGAGCGCGACTTCGTCAAAGCGGGGTCAGACGAGGCAACCAATACATCAGTATATCTAGAAGACCAATGGAAAAATGGTAAGCTCACTTTAACACCTGGTGTGCGTTATGACCGCTACAAATCTCCTGAGTTTATCTCTGGTGGCAAAACCTATGATAATGTCGTTGGTGCACTTGCCGCAAGCTATGAGATTGCACCATTGACGCAAGTATTTGCCAGCTACACGCAGTTATTTAATGGTCCTGATTTAAGCCAAACCATTTTTAATTCAAATGGTGATAAAACGTACGTTAATAATGACTTAAAAGCAGAAGAAGGGTCTAACGCTGAAGTGGGTATCGTTACAACGTTACGCGATCTAACGGTAGCTGGTGATGCACTACAACTAAGCGGTAAGTACTTTGAAACCGATATCGAAAACTACATCGAATTTGTTCGTTCCGGCGGAACTCGCGTTGGCTTAGACTGTGTCACTGGACAATCAGGTGGTGAATGCCAAGGTGTCATCAATAAAGATGAAGATTTTAAAATTAAAGGGGTTGAGCTCGCTGCCGACTATAAAATGAATAACTTTAGTATGGGTTTGAGCTATTCACGCGCACGCAGCGAAGGTGAAAAAACGGGTTACAGCATTCCATCAGTGACCGGAAGCAGTTCAGAATCAGGCGATAAATATATGGTCAATCTGGCTTATGCCCCAACAGAGACCACAGATATCGGCTGGCGCAGTACGTATGTCGCTTCAGTGATGCCGAATACGTCTGAAAATGAGATTGAAAAACCAAGCTATAATGTTCATGATATCTTTATGAACTATTCGCCAAAACAAGTTGATGGATTAAAAGCCACGCTTGGCGTTTACAATCTTTTCGATGAAGCTTATGCGAGCCACTCATCTCGTCTAAATCCGATTGATGATGTTGCTACTGACTTTGAGAAAGGTCGTAATATTAAAGCGTCATTGACGTATCAGTTCTAATCTTATTGTCACTTGATGATAGATGAAAGGGCCAGCTGTCTGTATAAGATAGCTGGCTTTTTTATGGTCAGTAAATGATGAAGCATGTGATAGCAATTACAACTTTTTTTAAATACCAATCAAAATAACCAATGAATAAAGAAACGATGAATAAAAAACCAATACTAATGACTTCATTTCCCCCTACGTTGCGTCAGAGCTGTTTATGGATTCATCGTTATACTGGGCTTGCGATGGCAGCTTTTTTGATCATTGCTGGTATCACGGGCACGCTATTGGCGTTTCATGATGAGCTAGATGATGTGTTTAATCACAAGCTGGCAAATATTGAAGCGCAACACAAGCCGCCACTACCGATCGCCATACTTCATGATGCTGTTATCAGTGCCTATCCACAGTATCAATTTTCTAGTATGCCAACGTCAGTAGAGCCTAACAAATCAGCGGTTTTTTCGGTAGATAGAGTCCGAGGTGAAAGCGCCAAAAATCAGCCCAAAGCGCCATTTCAAGAGGTATATGTCAATCCCTTTACTAGTGAAATCATCGGTACACGTGATAAAGAGGTGTGGGCATGGCGCAATACGATGTACAAGGTATTTTGGTTGCACCGAGATTTATTGCTAGGTGATATCGGCAAATTAATACTGGGTATCGTGTCTTTAATTTGGACGATTAATTGTTTCATCGGCTTTTATTTAACCTTTCCAAGAGCAGTTAGTGCCAATAAATCTCAACAAACCGCATTGAGAAAACCATCTGGCAAACCCCGCGCTTCATTTTTTAAACGCTGGCTACCTGCTTGGAAAATCCGCCGAAAAACCAATACTTTTAAGCTTAATTATGATTTGCATCATGCGTTTGGCTTATGGCTCTGGCTCATGTTATTTGTCATTGCGTGGTCGAGTGTTGGTTTTAATTTAAAATTGGTATATCAGCCTGTAATGCAAGCGCTGGTAGGACTTGAAGGTAGAGATGAAGGCAAAGGAAAGAAACAAAATAAGCCTGCGATAAACACTGAATCTAGTAGTGATGAGGCGACTACTATTGGCACTAATATGAACAGTACTAATAAGGTAGACAAGGCTAATAGTATTGCTTATTTAAGCAGGCAGGCAGAGATAGCCGCACAAAAAAATGGCGTCGACGTCCAGCAGCTATTGGGAGTGCGTTGGGTAGAAGAGGACAATCAATGGCAAATGCGCTTTAAAACCAATAAAGATATCGGTAAAAAAGGCGGTGCGTCATCTATCACGGTTGACGCCGCAACAGGCAATGTCGAGCGTATTAATTTTGGGTATCAAAGCTCATTTGGTAATCAAGCTGATCAATGGATGGCAACGCTACACATGGGACATATCAGCCATGGCGTAGTTCATTTGTTGTATCAAATATTTTTAGCATTGACGGGGTTAGCCGTGGCGGTCTTATCTGGCACAGGTGTGTATTTATGGGTCAAAGGGCGTCAAAGTCGGTTAAAGCAAAGGCAAAAATTGACGGTTAAAGACAACTCCTTGAAGCGATTACGCGAAACCAGCCATTAAAGAGCAACTATAAGATATGCTGTACTTAAACCATATCCATAATAATGATGATGCAACCTTCAGAGGTCAAGGTGATCACGTCAATATTACAGAGTACAGCTATCTTTGATAGTATTTATTAAGGTCGCTAACTAAAGCTTTAATTGCAAAAATATACTGTAGGCTATCCCAACGGTAAATATCAAAAAAGCAAATTTTTCACCCAACATTACCCATCTATGCCATCTGTTGTTTTCGTCAAAGTTTTTTGTATAATCTACTGCAGCAATATTTTGAGTAAAATCCATCGGAATAACCACCAACCTTAGAACATACAAAGTCATGCCTAACCAAAACAGGGTATCTGCTATCTTTTTATTCACAGCGTAATAAATGCATAGACAAAAGCTAATGATTAAAATTAATAGGGATAAGTTTTTGTAATTTATCCATCGATGATTCAATAGGATTTTATGCATCAACAATTCCTTTTATTGTTTGCAAAGCTCTGTACTTAAACCGCATCGACAATCACTGGGCGACCTTGATGACTGAGCACGGTAACATCGACGTTATACAGATCCTTCATGGTTGTTTGGGTGATGACCTCTGCAGGTTGACCAACAGCCATCACCTGACCCTCTTTCATGGTGACCACGGTATCAGCAAACTGCGCAGCTTGATTGATATCGTGCAGCACG
>NZ_DKHR01000059.1:29739-46548 GCF_002453835.1 Psychrobacter sp. UBA6739 | reverse complement strand
CAAACGGCTATCAAAGTGAAATCGGTGCTGAAGGTTTGCAGCTGTCTGGCGGGCAGCGTCAGCGTTTATCGATTGCTCGTGCGCTATTAAAAGATGCGCCGATTTTAATTTTAGATGAAGCAACCAGTGCGTTAGATAATGAATCAGAGTATTACATTCAGCAAGCGCTTGATAATGTGATGAAAGATCGTACCACGTTAGTCATTGCACATCGACTGACCACCATTGAATCAGCCGATCGTATCGCCGTGTTAGACAGCGGTCAAATCGTCGAGTTGGGCACGCACGATGAGCTTATGCAATTGCAAGGTCATTATGCGCAAATGTATGAACGCGACTTTGAGTAAAATTATCGGACTATTCTTTGAGCAGCTTTGACGTTCAAATCGTGCTAAGTTAAAGTTTAGCTGAATAGGTAAGTGGTCAAATTATCATGAGTATTGAAACGACAGTGACGCGTGCCTGGCAACGTCAAGCCGCTTGGCTATGGCTATTGCTACCTATTAGTTGGTTGTACGGACTTATCACCACGCTGCGTCGTCAAGCTTATAAAGCTGGGCTGTTAGCAAGTTATCGTGCGCCTGTTCCCGTGATGGTGATCGGCAATATTAGCGTGGGCGGTAGTGGCAAAACACCATTGATTATTGCCTTGGTTGATTATCTAAAAGAACATGGAGTAAAGGTAGGGGTTATCAGCCGTGGTTACGGTGGCGACACCAGTCAAATGCCCGCTTTGGTCGATGCCGCCAGTTTGCCCAACGTGGTAGGGGATGAGCCTTGTTTGATTGTCAATATGACAAATGCACCCATGGCAGTATGTCCTAATCGTAAGCAAGCGATTATAACCTTGTTAGCTGCCCATCCTGACTTGCAATTCATTATTGCCGACGATGGCTTGCAGCATTATGCACTGCAACGTGACATTGAATGGATTGTGGTCGATTCGGCACGGGGCTTTGGTAATCAGCAACTCCTGCCAACAGGGTTTTTACGTGAGCCTATGTCACGCTTACAGGGGGCAACCGTCATCTACCATGAGCCACTAACAACAGATTCAGTGGACAAGAATAAAAATAATAGCAATCTGTACCGAGCCCATCGTTTGACAATGCATCTAGAAGCGGATGCTCTGCAACTCTTATGGCAACCTACTTTATCTTATTCTCAAATTGATGCGCCTAAAAAAGGTTGTAGAGTGCATGCGGTGAGCGGTATTGGTTATCCGCAGCGGTTTTTTGATACTTTAAGTTCGCTAGGTTTCGATGTCCTTGGACATGCTTATCCTGATCATTATGATTTTGACTTGGCGGAATTATTGCAGTATACCGAATATCCAATCGTAGTCACCAGTAAAGATGCGGTAAAAATGAGAGCGTTGCTGTCGAAAGCCACTACTGATAAAGCGTTAAATGATGAGTATCAAACGCTGATAAACAGACTATGGGTGCTGCCAGTAACTGCCGAACTCTCTGACAGCTGTTATGATAATCTGCAGCAGCAGCTAAAAAAGCTAGGTATTGATATCGCAAACGATAACAGTACCAATACCAAAGCAAATAATAGATGATGCTTTAAACCGTATAAAAATTGCTATAGGAAACCCCATGTCGTCAGTGATTATGCCCGCCAAAACTCATATTGTTATCCCTGCTCGTTTTAAAAGCACAAGGCTGCCCGGTAAGCCATTACTAGAGATACATGGTAAGCCGATGATTCTTTGGGTTGCTGAAAAGGCGCAAACAGCGCACTTCGCTGATGATATGTGTATTGCCACGGATGATGACGATATTGCCAAGGTATGCATGGATGCAGGGTTTGATGTGGTGATGACCAGTAGCGAGCATGCTTCAGGCACTGACCGTTTGGCAGAAGTTGCCGCCATCAAAGGGTGGGCAGACCATGATATTGTGGTCAACATGCAAGGCGATGAACCGTTAGTACCACCGTTATTATTGGAGCAGGTAAAGGCGCTTTTGGTCGCAGACAGTGATAGCGTGATGGCGACTTTGTGTGAGCCTATCGACGACTATGAAACCTTTATGCGCCCATCAGTGGTCAAGGTTGTCAGTCAACACGCTAATGACTTGCAACGTGCGCTTTATTTTAGCCGAGCGCCCATTCCTTGTGATCGTGATGTCGTATTGTCCAATGATGGTCATAGAAACCCACCAAAAAATGCTTATCGTCATTTAGGGTTATATGCTTATCGCGTCCGTTTATTACAGCAGTTTGTGCATTGGCCGCAAACGCCACTTGAGACACTTGAAAGCCTAGAGCAGTTACGCGTTTTAGAAAATGGAGCGCAGATTGCTATTGCAGTTGCCGCTTGTCATCTACCTGCAGGGGTTGATACCCAAGAAGATTTAGACCGCTTAAATGCCATGAGTTTGACTGAATTTCAGAGCCCCATTGGATAAATAGCCTAAGCAAAAATATTTCACCTAAAGCGTCATGAACACGCTATATCCTGAATAATCAAGCGAAGTTATAGGACGTTAGCTATGAGTGATAAGACGCAAAATACAGGCACAATGGATACTACAGACCACATTTATTTCGCCGCGTTATTGCCATGGCAGAAAAATCTGTGGTCGCAATTGACCAAGCGAGTTTTGACATCACAGCAATCTTTGCCACATGCACTATTAGCTGCTGGTATGCAAGGTATGGGCAAACGGGCTTTTGTATGGCGTTTGGTCGCTTGGCTATTATGCCGTGAGCGTGATAGCCATCCCACAGGGGCTTGCGGCGCGTGTGAAAGTTGCCAATGGCTAAGATCTGGCACGCATCCAAGCTTACAGGTATTGCCACTGATCAGTATGCCAATCAGTGCAGACAATACTGATAATAAAGAGAAATTAAGTAACGCTGCAAAGGATAAAAAATCATCCAAAACAGCCAATAACAGTGCTCTTAAGATTAAAGTGGATGATATCCGTAACTTGCAGCCTTTTATCTATCAAGGTGGTCAAGGAATGCGTATCTGTGTGTTAGATCATGCAGAGCAAATGACGATTGCCGCGGCCAACGCGCTACTCAAAACCTTAGAAGAACCACAAGCTAAAGTCCATTTATTTTTGATCAGTGATACTCCAGCACAATTACTGCCCACCATTAAAAGTCGGGTGCAGCAGTTGCCATTACAGACCATTCAGCCTGTGATCGCCGTTGACTATGTGACACAGGCACTTGGCTCTGCGGTCAATCGTGAAGCGGTCGGTACGGCTGCGATTGAGCAGCTTATTCAATTGGCAAATGGCGCACCTTTGGCCGCGATAGCCATGGCACAAGCGCCATGGTATAGCAAACGTGCGCTATGGTTGACGACGTGGCAGGCATTGCGTAGTGGTAAACGTAGTAGTGTGGCAGCCAGTGACTATTGGCAAAACCAACTGAGTATCACAGAATTTATTCAGCTGTCTGAGCTGATGCTACTTGATATGCGCCGTCTTTACTTAGGGCTTAATGAGCTTCAAAAAGACGTCAATCTATCCGCTGCCTTAGAAAAATATCCACCTGATAATAATGGCCTAGCACTTTTTTCTAATAGCTTACAGCAGACAAAAATCGCCCTGCAACAAAATGTGCAAGAAAAATTTGCCTATGATAAGCTAATGCAAGAATTGGCTTGTTTATAAGAAAATCTGCCTCGATAGCAAATAAAAATACCAAACTTAATGAAGGAAGCTGACTATGGCCATGCCAGGACGCGGCGGGATATTAACCTGCCACATTGAAAATATCGAAATGTTATATGCCAGCTACTTGTCCTTTGTCAGTAATGGCGCATTATTTGTGCCATCCAATGATGCTCAGCAGCTAGGTAACGAGGTGTTTATCGCCATCACTTTACCCAATTCTAGCGAGCGTTTGCCTATGAATGGCAAAGTAGTTTGGATCAACGCCAAAACTCAAGGTGGCCGACCGGCAGGTTTTGCGGTACAGATTGGAACTGATATTGCAGGTCAAAGAATTAAAAACGAAGTTGAGCGATTATTGGCGGGTAAAATAGATGGTTTGCAGTCCACGTATACCATGTAATTGTACTTGTAATGGTTTTGATAAGTATTAGACGACTATTATTAAATAAACAGTATAAAAAAAGCCACCTTATATATCGATAAGGCGGCTTTTTTTATGAGCATAAGACTAGGGCGTGTCTTCATTTTAAAAATGGTGATAAAAATTGCCGTCAAACAATGAAGGTAATGCAAATAATATCGAGATATCAAGAAGCTGTTTGACTATCCTTGGCAAAATGTAGCCATTTCTAGCCAATTTAGAGGACAATCGATTGAATTGAAGACACACCCTAAGTAAAGCCAGCATATCTTTTAATAGCGCGGTGGCACATACATATCATCTGGAATAGGCTCACGGTAGTATTCGTCATCACGTTTACGATCGGGTAATTCTACTTCATCACGTGGCACTTCCTTATAAGGAATTTGTTCGAGTAGATGAGCAATACAGTTTAGCCTTGCGCGTTTTTTATTGTTACCTTCAACCACCCACCAAGGTGCTTCAGGGATATGCGTTCGCTCAAACATGGTCTCTTTAGCCTTGGTATAGTCTTCCCAACGGCGGCGTGACTGTAAGTCCATGGCTGAGAGCTTCCATTGCTTGAGCGGGTCATGAATACGGCTCATAAAGCGTGAATGCTGCTCATCATCAGTGATCGAAAACCAGTACTTCACCAAGCGAATACCTGAGCGTACTAGCATGCGTTCAAACTCAGGCACCGACTGAAAAAATTCTTCATACTGTGCATCGGTACAAAAACCCATCACACGCTCAACCCCCACACGGTTATACCAACTACGGTCAAACAGAACAATTTCACCAGCAGCAGGCAAATGGGCAACATAACGCTGAAAATACCATTGTGATTGCTCACGTTCCGTCGGTGCAGGTAGGGCAGCCACTCGACACACACGAGGGTTTAAGCGCTGCGTGATACGCTTGATAGCGCCACCTTTACCCGCTGAGTCACGACCCTCAAATATGACAACGATACGCTCACCGCGATCAACGACCCAGTCTTGTAACTTAATAAGCTCACGCTGTAGCCTTACCAACTCTTGAAAGTACATACGACGATCAAGTCTTTCTTGCTCACTCATTTCGCGCCCATCAAAACGAAAGTCACGCACATAATCATCTATCTCGTTTTCTAGCTCTTCATCATAAGTATCGATGAGGTCTTCGTGCATCTTACGCCGCAACTGATCATTAAAAACCTCTTTATCCATACGCTCGATAAAACTGTGTTGCTCAGGTGAGCTAAGTTCCTGACGCTCTTGTGGCGTGAGGGATTTGGGATTGATGGACGAAGGTATCTTACCCATAAAAAACTCCTAATCAGTGTTGTTATGATTTTTATTGGTTATCCTCTTACTTTAGCATAACTACCGATAGAGCTATGCGTTGGCTACGTTTCATTATTGTGTTGTTAGCCAGACCATGACTAATATCCAGTTTTGAGTAGTAAATGAGCATAAAAAAGCACCCTCTAATCCATCGATTAAAGAGTGCTTTAAAGTATTCGTGCTAACTATTGACTGATAATACCAATCAAATAATAGCAGTCAAAGAGTTATTTCTCTAAGATACAAGTCACGCCCTGACCACCAGCTGCACAGATAGAGATTAGTGCACGACCTGAGCCTTTTTGATCCAATAGCTTCGCTGCAGTGGCTAGGATACGACCGCCCGTTGCGGCAAATGGATGACCCGCAGCTAACGACGAGCCATTAACGTTCAGCTTGCTACGATCGATAGAGCCTAATGGTGCATCTAGTCCTAGACGCTCTTCACAGAACTTTTCATCTTCCCAAGCAGCTAGTGTTGATAACACTTGTGATGCAAAGGCTTCATGGATTTCATAAAAATCGAAATCTTGTAGTGTTAGACCTGCACGCTCAAGCATACGCGGTACGGCATAAGCAGGTGCCATTAATAGGCCTTCTGTGGTGCCAGATTTACCAATGAAATCAACGGCGGCCGTTTCTTGATGAACGATATAAGCCAATGGCTTAAGACCACGCTCTTTTGCCCACTCATCGGTTCCCAATAGGACACAAGAGGCACCATCCGTTAACGGTGTAGAGTTGGCTGCTGTCATCGTTGGATTGGCGTTCTTTTTACCAAACACAGGCTTTAATTTAGCCAGTTTTTCCAAAGTGGTATCAGGGCGCAAGTTGTTATCGCGCGTCAGACCTTTGTATGGAGTGATTAGGTCGTCAAAGAATCCTTCATCATAAGCGCGCGCTAGGTTTTGATGACTGTTAAAAGCAAGCTCATCTTGTGCTTCGCGGCTGATATTCCACTCAAGAGTGGTGATGGCTTGATGGTCGCCCATTGATAGACCAGTGCGTGGTTCACCGTTTTGTGGCGAATCGATTAAGTCTTTTGGATTTAGACCCATTAACGCTTTTAGGCGTTGTTTGTTGTCTTTAGCCGCGCCCAGTTTGATCAGTACTTTACGTAGACCATCACCAATCGCGATCGGTGCATCAGAGGTCGTGTCTACGCCGCCAGTAATTGCTGAATCGATAAGACCCAATGCGATTTTATTGGCAGAAGCAAAAGTCGCTTGCAAGCCAGTACCGCAAGCTTGTGAGATATCATAAGTTGGCGTATGTGGGTTGAGCGCTGTGTTAAGTGTGGCTTCGCGAGTTAGGTTGATGTCACGGCTTAGTTTCATGACGGCACCAGACACCACTTCACCCAACACTTCGTCTTGTAGATTATAGCGTTCAATCAAGCCATCTAATGCAGCTGTCAACATGTCGGTGTTGCTAACGTCAGCGTATGAACCGTTCGAGCGTGCAAACGGAATACGGTTGCCACCTAAGATAGCCACACGATTTTGACCAGCAACGGCTTTTGTTTTGCTGGTTTTTTTGGCAGCAGATGCTGGCTTTTTCGTAGTAGAAGCTGATGATTTATCATTCACTTCTGTGGTGCTGGAAGACTCTTTATTACTAGAAGACTCTTTATTAGACGTGTCTGTAGCTGTCGTGCTTTTAGCTTTTTTAACAGCCGTTTCTGTTTTGGCGCTGTCTGATTTATTATCAGTAGATTTTGACGCACTGGCTTTTACCACTGTGCTTTCAACAACAGGGCTATCAGAGTGATTGTTTTTATTACTCATAATATTATCCTTAAAAAATACGGGCAGAAGAAAAGAGGGTAACAATAGTAAAGCTAATAATAAAAATGATTACATTAAAAAATTCAACAATAGAAAATAAACAAGAAGCAAATATTATCACTTATTACGCCGCATAACTGTTTATGATAAGACGTTTTTACGACCTTACTGTATATCTTTGGCAAACTATGTGACGCTTATCTAAGGTCGGTATCAGCTTTGAAAGACATCAATATGACTTTCGTAGACTGGCTAGTATCGATTATTGGCATTGCATAACGATAGATTTGATAATATATTGTTATCGATAATTGCATTTGCTATAACTTATAGGTCTGATTTTAGCACAATGTGGTGATTTTTAAATCCAGAAAAAGTGACCGTCTTGTATACTGACTTGTTTACAGATTGTTGTAGACATTATCGGTTTTTGGACTTGTTTAAGATGGCAGTGTATAGTTAGGCCAGCTTTAGACTCATTTACTAAATATCAATAATTATGAGGTTATTGAGTCTATATAATAGGCACATTACATTTATTACTATTATTCTAACCGTTCGTTATAGGGATTATATTATGTCAGACCGTTATGGTGATTTTGTTCAGTCTTCTATTGGCAAAAAAGTGGCCAAAAATTTGGGTTTACCGTTACCTGTTACCCTTGATCGCTTCGAAAGCGGTGAGCCTTTAGTACGTGGTAGCGTATTGGTTGGTCGTGCTAATGGCGATGATAAAAGCGTCAGTGAGTCTGTGGCGCGAATTTTGTCAGACGTACATGCTGATGTTTATGTAAACAGCAGTGATGATATCAAAGATGCCCTTGCTGATGCAGGCGTTGAAGCAAAAGCCAATACGGGCGGCGATGATAAATTTAAAGTTTTATTGTTTGATGCCAGTAATATTAGCAATGCCGATCAATTAAAAGAAGTGTATGAGTTCTTCCATACTGTGGCTCGTCGTGTAGAAAAGTCTGGTCGCGTCATTATTATTGGTCGCCCACCAGAAAATATCTCTGACATTGATACAGCTTTGGCTCAGCGCGCGCTTGAAGGCTTTGTGAAGTCTGTCGGTAAAGAGTTCAAACGCGGTATTACGGCACAGCTTATTTATGTGGAAGATGGCGCAGAGCAAAACCTAGATTCGACTTTACGCTTTTTCACCTCCGCTCGTTCAGCTTATGTCTCAGGACAAGTCGTACGCGTTAGTAAAGGTAGTAATGTTGATGTCGATTGGACGCAGCCTCTTGGTGGCAAAACCATGCTGGTGACTGGTGCAAGTCGCGGTATTGGTGAAGCAATTGCTCGCGTTTTGGCTCGCGAAGGCGCTCACGTTATCTGCCTTGATGTACCGCAGCAGCAAGCAGACCTACAAAAAGTCGCTAGCGAAATTAGTGGCTCAGTATTGACCGTCGACATCACCAGTGATGACGCTGGCAAACAAATCGCCGAAGCTGCACAAAAGCGTGGCGGCTTAGATTCAATCATCCATAATGCTGGCGTCACTCGTGATAAGACATTGGCAAACATGGACGAGAAAAAGTGGGACATGGTTATCGATATTAACCTAGCTAGTATCGCTAGGCTGAACCGCTATTTGCTAGACAACGATGTATTAAAAGACAATGCACGTATCGTTTGTGTGTCATCAATTTCAGGTATCGCTGGCAACTTGGGTCAAACCAACTATGCAACCTCTAAAGCAGGGGTGATTGGTTTGGTGAATGCCACTGCCAAGCAGTTAGAAGACAACGCCAAAGGCATGACGATCAACGCCGTTGCTCCAGGGTTTATTGAAACGCAAATGACCGAAGCCATTCCATTTGCTATTCGTGAAGCGGGTCGCCGTATGAACTCTATGAGCCAAGGCGGCTTGCCAGTAGACGTGGCTGAGACCATCGCATGGTTTGCATCACCTGCTTCTGGTGGCTTAAATGGCAACATCGTTCGCGTTTGTGGTCAAAGCTTATTGGGTGCTTAATATCACTTTATAAGTAAGTGTCAATTATAAGTAAGTGTAAATGATGATTTATATAATGATAAATAGCTGATATTAATCATTATTTTTAATTTTCCTCACATATGCTTACGAAAAAATTGCTTATAAATCGTAATAAAGCTGCCCAAGGGTGGCTTTTTTATGATAAAAACACAGAGAACCAGTAGCCAAATTATTTTTTGCTGTGAGAGTTGCTTACATTGTCTAAAACCACGCCTATGAATTGTGCCTAATTTAGGCATAACACTGGTAGCATTGCTCAATGATAGGCTGTAACCAATAATGTCATAGCATCTTTAGATACACCAAGAAAATTTGCTCAAGCCCCACTTAGGATTTATTATGTCAGACAAACATTATGATGCGTTGCCGAAAGCGCATACGACCTATGCCAACATCGTTAAAAGTTTATTGCCTATTGGTAATAACGGCAAAATTAGTAAAGACCAATTGCCGCAAGCGACTTACTATGTGGACGATTTGCACATTGACCAAAGTAACTTAAACGATTATCGTAAAATTTGTGGTTTTGCAGATAATGGCAAAGTACCTATTACTTACTTTTCAGTGCTGTCTCAAACGCTGCAAATGAATATGATGGTTAAAGAGCCATTTCCATTTGCTATGTTGGGTCTAGTGCACGTCGATAATAGTGTGACTCAGTATCGTCCTATCGGTGAGCGTGAAACGGTTGCTATGTCAGTCACCTTTGATAATTTGCGTGACCATGCTCAGGGTCAGCAGTTTGATTTTGTGACGACGGTCAAGTCAGAAGATAAGGTGATTTGGGAAGGTACTTCGACGTATCTATCACGCAGCAAAAAACCAATCAGCAGCAAAGACAAAAAAAGCACTCCACGTCCAATAACGGTCAAGCCATCAGTCAACCCAGAAGGCGTGCATAGTATCTTTGAAGTGCCAGAAGATATCGGTCGTCGTTATGCTTTTGTTTCAGGTGATTTTAACCTCATTCATCTCCATCCATTATCTGCGCGTGCGTTTGGCTTTCCTAAAGCGATTGCTCACGGCATGTGGTCAAAGGCCAAATGCCTTGCTATGATGGACGAGTTGCCGGATGCTTGTACGGTTGATGTGTCATTTAAACTGCCTATCTTTTTGCCAGCCGAAGTAGAGCTTATCGCTGATCCGGTGGCTGCACTTGAAGACACAGACGATACCTGTGAGTTTGGTTTATTTAGCTCTAAAAATGACAAGCCGCATTTGGCAGGTACGGTTAAATTACAGAGTGGCAATGAGTAAAAGCCAGTAGAACGACTGTCATTTAACTAAAAAATATCTCAATATGGTCGATTCGTGATAGAAAAGTAATAGCGTTAACCTCGCTTGAAGTATTGCTTATACATCGACACGCGGTTGCTTTGTACTTATTTTAACTGGAATTGACCATAGTAAATATAACGAACAAATTTATAATTATGACTTCACATACCGCCGTACCAAACCCAGATCAACTGAATCATTCAGTAGCTATTGACACAGTATCGAATGCTGGCAATAACGTTTTAGACAATGGCGTTGATCTTAGTACTGTTCTTGAGCCTTATTTTCGTCCTGATGACACTACCATTGTATGCGGTGCACTCAATGACGAAAAAGTGGTTGCCTTAGCGAACGCTGGGGTTGAGTTAGTGATTAACTTACAGCCAGATGATGAATTGAGCTTTGATGAAGCTGCAGCGGTCGAGCGAGCTGGCATGGACTATGAGCATCTGCCTATTAATGGTGCTGCAGACTTAAAGCAGCTTAATATATTGGCATTTGATAACATATTGCGCCAACATCATGGCAAAAAAACGGCAGTGCATTGTGGCTCAGGCAATAGAGTGGGTGCCGCAATGGCGCTACGCGCAGGATGGCTACGGGGACGTAAAATGGACACCGCTATGGAACGTGGGCGCAGTCATGGTTTAACGAAGCTTGAGCAAGAAGTTCATAATCGTCTGTTGGTACCGCGTTAAGACCATAAGGATGACAACGTATTATTGGGCAGCATTGAATGACTGAGAGGCGACCACTAGGTTGCCTTTTTTATTAAGGTGCGTTGTTATTTTTAAAAATGAGGACACGCCCTAAGCAAACGAAAAGATAAATTGCTAATATTGAGATATTGAACAGTTACGCCTTAGCAAATAATGTATTTTTTATCATATGAATACTTAATATTGGGGGCTAAATAGTTTTTTACCGTTTAGCTGTTTTATAGAAATGGAGCAGGGTAGCCATGATCGACAATAATAATAAAACCACGCAGATTTTTGATCAACAGATAAATATAACGTTGCAACAACGTTTGCAGCAAATACTCACCGACTTACAGCTTGATGATGCACCAGCTGGTGGTGCCGTGGTTGTTTATCAGGCAGGAGAATGCATTGCACAGGCGAGTGTGGGGATGGCACGTCCAGAAATTCCGTGGCAGCCTGATACTTTGGCGATTAACTTTTCGACGGGTAAAGGTGTATTGGCGACGCTCGTACATATATTAGTTTCGCAGCAGATGCTTGATTATGACCAACCTATTGCCCATTATTGGCGTGCATTTCCTGCACAGAATAAAGGGAATATTACGCTACGTAGCGTGATGTCGCATCAAGCCAACTTATTCTCAATTCAGAGTATCGATGCGGATAGCGAAACTTTGCTTGATTGGGATCAAATGCTCAATAAAGTTGCTGCCATGCCAATCACAGCACCAGACCATGGCGAGCTATATGACAGCGCTTATAGTGCTCTGGTCTATGGTTGGGTGTTGGGCGGTCTGATAGAAGCCGTTACGGAAATGTCTTTAGCTGAGGCATTGCGCCATTATCTCACTGAGCCTTTAGGTATTGCTGATAGTTGCTATTTTGGTGTACCAGAGAATAAAGTCAACCAAGTAGCAAGACTGGCCAAAGACTTCGAAGCATCAAATGAGGCTGGTTCACAACTGCGTCATAAACGTCATAAGCCAACGCTAAAAGCCGACTCACAAAGTACTTTACGTACTTATGCTAGTCTGCCTAGCTACACTTGTTGGCAGCAGCTAGCTTTAATGGATGGCAAAGCGGCAGACCTAAGTTCAGATGATGAGCAAAATACTTTACCGATATTAGACACGGCTCATATTAATCGTTTGTACTTCAATACCAGTCAGCTTAATCTAAAAAATTATAAGGCGGCACTCATACCTGCTGGCAAACAAGCGATCGATTATCACAGTCGTGAGACACTACAGGCCATTATTCCAGCAGCAAATGGTGTCGCTTCAGCTCAGGCATTGGCCACCATCTATTCCATGTTAGCCAACGGCGGAACATGGCAAGGACACACATTTATTAATAGCGGCACTTTTGAGCAACTATCCAAACCGCAAGTCACAGGGATAGATGCCGTTATGCCAGCAAACATGGATTGGCGCTTGGGTTATCATCGGTTATTTAGTCTTTGTCAGCATACAGACAGTGAAAAAGTTGATGCAAACAAGCAAGGGTTTGGGCATATGGGCTATAACGGTTCGGTTGCTTGGTGTGACCCAGAGCGTCAATTGTCATTTGCCTTTATCCATAATTTTGACACCACGATGCTGAATGATGTCCGTCAGTTTGCACTAACGGAAGCGGTACTTAACTTAGTCGATTCAGAGCTTTCAAAGCGCTAAATAGCTCTATCGATAAGGTTAATGTGATTTATTCGGCGTCATTTTAAGCAATTTTGTGGCGCTAAGACCATGAATAAAGATTGACGCCAAAATGACAATTGAACAGACGACCCACAGTTTAAGCGCATCTTCATCACCGAAAAAACCTTGGTTGAGCGCATAGGATAAATAATATAGCGTGCCAATACCACGGATGCCCAAAGCAGAGATGGCATATTTTTCAGTGTGTGGCATGTTTAGTCCTGATAAAGCAATAAACCCACCAATGGGACGTATCAACAAGAGGAAGGTGAAGCTGACGATGTAAACACGCCATGTCAGCTCAACGCCCGACTGCAATCCTTGACCAAGAAACATGCCGAAAGTGACCAGCACTAGAGACATCAGCAAGCCTTCTGATTGTTCTGCAAAATCATGGAGCTTGTGGTGATAGCTGTGCTCATGCTCTGAGCGGCGAAAGGCAAATGCCGCGATAAATACGGCGATAAAGCCATAACTATGTACAAATTCGGCAAGTCCATAAGCCACTAACGTTAGCGCAATGACCACATAGCCTTGAGAAATAGTAGTGTTTTGGCTATATTTTGAAAATACTAGCTTGGCCATAATTTTACCAACGACAATCCCAACTACCAGCCCAGCACCAATTTTCCATAAGACATCATGAGTGAACCATGACCAGAGCATCTCGAGGGTAAAGGAATTGCCTTGGCTAAAAGCTTCTGCTATTTTTATGGCCAAATAAACAAATGGGAAAGCCAGTCCGTCATTCAATCCTGCTTCTGACGTCAAAGTAAAGCGAGGTGTGTCTTCGCGACCTGTATTGGGTGGCCCTACTTGAATACTAGAAGCCAATACAGGATCGGTTGGAGCCAGTACTGCGCCCAGCAATATAGCGGCTCCCAGACTGAGACCAAATGCATAGTAGCCTAGCACCGCCATCGCAAAGATGCCAATCGGCATGGTAATAAGCAACAGACGTACGGTTGGCCGCCACAATTGCCAAGACAGCTTCGTATCAATTTTGATACCAGCACCAACCAAGGATACGAGCACCACAATTTCGGTTAATTTTTCGATAATTAAGCCGTTATTCATAGGGTCTAAAAATGATAAGGTCGTCCACCAGTACCCCATGAGTAATCCAAAGCTGACCTGCAACATAGGCAAAGAGATAGGCGTGCGCTTAAATATAATGGGGAATAACGCCCCCAGTAAAAAAGCGATACCGCAGACCAATAAAAATAAATTGTAGTTTTCAATCATAAGGTAGGTGCACGCTGTTATGTTTATCTTAAAAAGTTAGAGTGAGGTCATATTTACTAGTCCATTATAATGACGCTAAAAAATAATGATTACCGCAAAAAATCGTTATCAAAACGACATATGCGTTGTTTTTTGGTGAAAAAAAAGCCTGCATAGCGCAGGCTTAATAGATTTTTACCAATATACTTTAACGATTAATAATTTAAGGCCTAGCGCTCAACTTGACTCACGTCACGTACCGCACCGGTATCGGCACTGGTAGTCATGGCAGCATAGGCACGTAGCGCAGGGGTCACATGACGGTCACGGCTTACAGGCTTCCACGCATCGCGGCCACGAGCTTCCATTGCTTCGCGGCGAGTGGCCAAATCGGCATCACTGACTTGCATGTTAATCGTACGATTAGGAATGTCGATATGGATGGTATCGCCTTCTTCAACCAGACCAATTGCGCCGCCTTCCGCTGCTTCTGGGCTGGCATGACCGATTGATAGGCCTGAGGTACCACCAGAGAAACGACCATCGGTGAGTAAGGCGCATTCTTTACCCAAGCCTTTTGACTTGAGATAAGTCGTTGGATAGAGCATCTCTTGCATACCAGGACCGCCTTTAGGGCCTTCATAACGGATGATAACAACATCACCTGCGACAATATCATCAGCCAATACCGCGGCAACTGCGTCATCTTGTGATTCAAATAATCGCGCACGACCAGTAAATACTAGGATGCTGTCATCCACACCTGCGGTTTTGACTACACAGCCACGCTCAGCGATATTGCCATACAATACGGCCAAACCACCATCTGTAGAATAGGCATGTTGGGCACTACGGATACAACCTGACTCACGGTTGACGTCGAGGTTTGACCATTCTTTTGATTGTGAAAATGCCTCAGTGGTACGTATGCCACCCGGTGCTGCAAGGAAGCGTGCGCGAGCCTCTTGATTATCAGGATTCATGATATCCCACTTATCAATCGCGGCTTTCATCGTTGGACTATGGATGGTCGGTACGTCAGTCTTCAGTAATCCAGCACGATCAAGCTCGGCCAATAACGCAAAGACACCGCCAGCACGATGCACATCTTCCATGTGGTATTTTTGCGAGGCAGGGGCGACTTTTGCAAGGCAAGGTACACCGCGACTTAGACGATCGATATCTGACATTTTGAAATCGACTTCTGCTTCGTTAGCAGCCGCTAACAGATGCAAAATAGTATTGGTTGAGCCGCCCATGGCGATATCTAAGGTCATCGCGTTTTCAAAAGCTGCTTTGCTCGCGATTGAGCGTGGCAATACTGAATCATCATCTTGCTCATAGCGACGTTTGGCAAGTGAGACAATGGTGCGTCCTGCTTCTAAAAACAACTCGCGGCGTAGCGAATGGGTGGCGAGTAGCGAACCATTACCTGGTAGTGCTAAGCCCAACGCCTCGGTTAAGCAGTTCATTGAGTTAGCAGTAAACATACCAGAGCACGAACCACAAGTTGGGCAAGCTGAGGCTTCGATAGCGGCTACATCTTCATCACTAATGCTGTCGTCAGCAGCATCCATCATCGCATCGACAAGGTCAAGCTTACGAATGGCACTACTGTCACTACCATCGGTATTATGGCTCTTACCAACTGTGCTGGCTAAAATCTTGCCCGCTTCCATTGGGCCACCTGAAATAAACACTACTGGAATATTTAGGCGCATGGCTGCCATCAACATACCCGGCGTTATTTTATCGCAGTTGGAGATACACACTAAGGCATCTGCGCAATGGGCATTGACCATATACTCGACCGAGTCGGCAATCAAATCGCGACTTGGCAGTGAGTACAACATACCGCTATGACCCATGGCAATACCATCATCGACTGCAATGGTGTTGAACTCTTTAGCCACGCCGCCTGCTTGTTCAATTTCACGTGCGACCAGTTGCCCCAAGTCTTTTAGATGCACATGGCCAGGTACGAACTGGGTAAATGAGTTGGCAATCGCAATGATTGGTTTACCAAAGTCGCCATCAGTCATGCCAGTTGCACGCCATAATGCGCGCGCGCCTGCCATATTACGGCCGCCAGTAGAGGTTTTTGAGCGATAATCCATGTGATATTCCTTACAAATAGGCGAGGTTTGTGAAAATGTGCACCCTCAACTTTAATATTGATAGTGTGCTTTTTATAAAATGCGAGGACTAGTGAATAATACTAGGTCGTTACCATACCATTAGATATGAATCACTGAAAACTATTCATTGATAATGCCAAGTCAATAATAGTCATAACATCGTAAGTATTTGGAAGATAAGGTGTTATTCGACGCGCTCTACTATCGCCGCCTCAAACCAAGGTAGCTCTATTTTTTCCGCTTCCAATTTAGCGATAACCACTAACGCATGAGTCGCTGGCAAGCATTGATAATCAGCGTTTGCTTCAATACGAAGTAGTTGCTCATTACCTTCAGCTTGTTCATCTATACTGATTAAGGTTTGCTTATTATTTTTGTAGAGTACATCGATACGACCAAAAAACTGCCAATCTTTAAAAGCGGCTGTAACAGCATCTGCTTCATTCTGGGTATAAAGTTGTTGGGTGTCTTTGCCCGTATTGGTCCAATGCAAGCGTACGGCTAACTGCAGCGCTTCGCTAAACACCACCAATGACCCGATGATTTTGACATGCCAAGGGCTGCTTATTAGTGCTTCGTTAATACCAATCAGCTTGGCTGCTTCATGAGCGCTCAT
>NZ_DKHR01000059.1:0-29696 GCF_002453835.1 Psychrobacter sp. UBA6739 | reverse complement strand
AAACTGTCGTAATGATATAAGAACGGTAGTGGTAAATCCTGTGTGACCGTCTTTTTAGTGATTTTGCAATTGTGTATCTTCCAACCAATCGTCTTGTCGCTCAGTGCTTCGGCCAGAATGAGCGCGTTAGGCTCAATGCTTTGAGTGGGGGCTTGAGTCTCATTTTCAGTCTCAGCGCTGCTTGGTTGTTTTCCATTATTGAATACAGAGCCAGCTGTGACAGACGTTTGCGCTGCTTGAGCAGGTTCTGTGTAAATGTTACTCATATTTGATTGAGTCGGCAAAGTAGACGAATCCATAAACGTAGTGTTGTTAAAGTAGAGGGTTAATATAACATTTAAAGCGCCTGACTCGCCAACCAAATTAGTGAGCTACCGCGATTAGCTTACGTATTGCGAATTTTTAATAACGAGTGCTATCGCAACTTGTGCTTAAACGACATTTCGTCCACTATATTACAGGTTGTCCCACCCCCTCTAAAAGCTGTTGAGCAACCAATAATCAAACAAGTAAAGGAAAAAATAATGACCCAAGCCAATGAGCAAGCCGCGTATGACGATAACAATATCTTTGCCAAAATGCTAAACGGTGACATTCCCTATCACAAAGTTTATGAAGATGATAAAACCCTTGCTTTTATGGATATCATGCCACAAGCAGAGGGGCATGTGCTGGTGATTCCTAAGCAAAAAGCCGTTGATTTGGCGGATCTTGAACCAGAGTATGCCGCAGCGGTGTTAATGACCGCTAAAAAAGTCATGCAAGCACAGCGTCAAGTGTTTGCGCGTGAAGGCATTATTCAGATGCAATTAAATGGTAGCGAGGCGGGTCAAACCGTTTTTCATTATCACGTGCATCTCATTCCATCGAGTATTCATCAGCTCGGTCGACATGCAGTGACCCAAGCTGATCACACAGAACTGGCTGAAACGGCTAAGCAACTTGCTGCTACCATTACTGTTTAGTAATAAAAAAACGAGATAGCTGTCGAATTAACAAGCAAAACGTAAATTGTTCCAGAATAAAATAAAAAAGTCGCTAACAAGCGGCCTTTTTTATTACTTGGTAATAGTCATGTAACAATCGTTAAAGTCATGTTACAAGTTGGGCGCTTGTCTGGGGTTTTTGAGCATAGTGTGATAAAAATTGTATTTGTTTAATAATAACTGATGCATTTTCGCCTTTGTGAGTCACTTTTTATAAAAAAGGCACTGCTCCTTCTGATTATTAATCTTGATATCGAAGATTATTTTTCATTGCTACTTTTTGGGGATATCACTTTCTATGAGTAAATTACCTCGCTCCACTATTTTGTTGCCGGTTTTTGTACCGGCAGCAGCGATTATGCTGTTATTGGTGATTGGCACAGCCATCAACCCTGACGCTGCTGGCGAGCTGTTCAGCAAAGTGCTGGCATTTACCACCGACACTTTCGGCTGGTTTTATATGTTGGCAGTCGCCATATTTTTGATGTTTATTATCGCCTTGGCATTTTCGCCTTATGGCAGTATTAAATTGGGCCCTGACCATGCGGAGGCTGAGTATAAGTTTCTGGAATGGTTCGCCATGCTGTTTTCCGCAGGCTACGGTATCGCGCTATTGTTTTATGGCGTAGCAGAGCCCGTATTGCATTTTGCCAGTCCGCCACTTTCCACGCCGCAGACGATTGAAGCTGCCAAAGAAGCCATGCAAATTGCCTATTTCCATTGGGGTTTTCATATTTGGGCGATTTATGGCGTAGTAGGTTTGTCGCTGGCGTATTTCTCTTTTCGTCATGGCTTGCCATTGTCGGTACGCTCAACGCTATATCCATTAATCGGTGACAAAATCTATGGCCCTATCGGACATACTGTTGATGTGTTTGCGATCGTGGGTACGATGTTCGGTATCGCCACCAGCTTGGGTCTGTCGGTGGCGCAAATTAACGCGGGTCTAAATTATTTGCTACCAGAGATGGTGCCAGTTAATACGACGGTGCAGGTTATTATCATTGCTTTAGTAACAGCAGCTGCCTTGGTTTCCGTGTTGGCAGGTATGGACAAAGGCGTCAAGCGCTTGTCTATCTTAAACATGGTATTAGCAACGGCACTCATGTTATTTGTCTTTATCGTTGGTCCGTCGATTTTTATTCTCAATGCTTTCATGGAAAACACGGGCAGCTATCTGGGCAATATCGTTGAGCGTACTTTTAGCTTGCAAGCATACCAATCGAGTGATTGGATCGGTAGTTGGACACTATTTATTTTTGCATGGACGATTGCTTGGGCGCCTTTTGTGGGTCTGTTTATTGCCAAGATCAGTCGCGGTCGCACCATTCGTGAGTTTGTATTGGGCGTCATGTTAGTGCCAACGCTATTTACCTTCTTTTGGTTTTCAGTGTTTGGCGATACGGCACTGCATATGATTATGGTCGATGGTTACGACGCGCTGATTAGCGAAGTGCAAAATAACCAAGCGATTGCGTTATTTAAATTGCTAGAGAATTTACCATTCACGCAGATTGTCTCATCATTGACGGTACTGTTAATTATTACCTTTTTTGTGACGTCATCGGATTCAGGGTCATTAGTGATTGATTCGCTCGCTGCGGGTGGACGTAGTGATACGCCTTGGTGGCAGCGCTCGTTTTGGGTGGTCACCGAGGGGGCGGTCGCAGCGGTTTTACTTATCGCAGGCGGTCTGAGTGCATTACAAACAGCAGCTATCGTTAGTGCTTTACCGTTTGCAATCATTATATTAATTTCGACATTTGGTATGTGGCGCGCACTACGTATTGAAGGACATCGCAATCAAAGCCTAGCCAATGACAACCATCTGCCGCCGCATCTACTTAAGCTTGACGCATGGCGTGATCGTATTGACTATATCACCAATCAACCAACGCGAGATAAAGTGCTGGGTTATATCAAAGGTACGGTTTTATCATCGATGCATGAGGTGGCAGAGAAATTTGCCGAAACAGGCTGGTTGCCTGATGTGAATTATGATGAGGTCAATAACCGTGCTGTATTGGAATTAAGACGCGGTGATAACGTTGAGTTCTGGTATGAAGTTCGTTTGTCAGAGCATGAAATTCCTGACTATTATACGGAAGATATGGCCAATGAATTACCACAAGAGCACCATCATCGTGCTGAGGTGTATTTGCGCCGTGGTGGTCAAACCTATGATTTATATGGCTATCAATCAGAGTCGGTGATTAACGATATTATTGATCAGTTCGAAAAATACCTACACTTCTTAAATGTGTCGCCAGATAGTTTGCCGTGGCGTATGCAGGAGCATGATGAGGACATCACACTAGAGCAGGGCAGTGTGTTTGATAAGTAAGGGTGCACTGTTGAAAGAGTAGTGTTTCTTAATGCAAGTTATTCACGTTAATAGCTTGCAATATGCGTACGATTCCTTAGAATAACGGCTTGTTTTTATTATCTTATTTTAATTAATGGCAAGCCGTTTTTTATGTCTACTGATTCTCCTGCTTTACCGTCGTCTTTGCCAGTATCTGGCCATCCATTATTGCAGCCATTGAATATCGGCGGCTTGACGATTGAAAACCGCCTCATGGTTGCTCCTATGGCGGGCGTGACGGACAATCCTTTTCGGCGATTGTGTAAATCATTTGGTGCCGGTCATGCAGTGAGTGAAATGATTATCGCTGACACGGCGCTTTACGCGCGCAAAAAGTCCTTGTATCGTGCCAATTTTGACAATGAAATTGCACCTATTTCAGCGCAAATTGCAGGGGCTGAACCTGATAAATTGGCAGAAGCGGCACGCTATCAGATTTATAATGGCGCACAAATTATTGATATCAATATGGGCTGCCCTGCCAAAAAAGTCTGCCGTAGGCTGGCAGGTTCTGCACTGTTGCAAGACGAAGATTTGGTTGCGCGCTTGTTAGATGCGGCGGTAAATGCTGTCGATGCACCCGTGACCTTAAAAACGCGATTGGGTTATGAAAATGGTCGTGAGAATATCTTGCGTGTGGCAAAGCGTGCTGAGCAAGCAGGTATTGCAGCGATTGCCGTTCATGGGCGCACGCGCGAGGATATGTATACTGGCGAGGCGCGTTATGAGCTGATACGCGAAGTCAAAGAAAGCATCAATATTCCCGTCATTGCCAATGGCGATATCGATAGCGCGCAAAAAGCCCAGCGTGTCTATGAGTTGACAGGTTGTGATGCTGTGATGATTGGGCGTGCTGCCCAAGGACAACCGTGGATATTCCGTGATATCGAGCACTTCTTACGCACTGGTGAGAGTCTTGATGCACCGAGCGTCAGTGAGATAAAAGAGATCGTACTGGCGCATTTGCAAGAGCTATATGACTTTTATGGTGAGTACTCTGGCTGCCGTATCGCTCGCAAGCACATTGCTTGGTATACCACAGGCATTCCTAATTCTAATGCTTTTCGCCAAGCGATGTATGGCGAAGAAAGTACCGCTGGACAGTTTCGCGTGGTCGAAGATTTTTTGCAGGCGCACGAATAGTAAGTGAGCAAACGGCTCATGCTAAGCGTTTGTTAAATGACAAAAAAAGCTTTAAAGCTCGTCCACTTTAGCGGTATGTGGTTCTTTTTTGAGCACTGTATTTTCTTTTTGCCAAGGAAATTTGCCTTCTAATTCTACTTGTAGTGACAAGCTCAAAAAAGTCCGAATGAGTACGATAAAACCTAGTACTAGGACGCTGCGTAACGTCGGTTCTGTGACGACAGTCGCCATAATATCAGCGGCGATGAGGACTTCTAATCCTAACAAAATAGATTTACCGACGGTTTGTCTGATTTCGATATAGGTTTCGTGATTAAAACCACTGGTTAGGCGAATCCCTCGATAAAAAGCAAAAAACAATCCAAAAAACATAATAAGTACGCCAATGACCTCGACTATCTTAGCAATTAAATCAATGTAATGAGCTAGAGTTGCAATCAAAATAGATACTCCTTATCGATGCTCGGTGAAAAGCGTAAGTCTAAGCAGTACTGCGATTATACGTTTATCGATCCTTATGATCGGCAAATTATCTGGCTGAGACGGCGGTTTTGTTCACTTTAAGCCATAATTTTTTGCTATGCTGTAATCGAACATTCATAGGCATAGAAACAACAAAAAGGATTTTTTATGGCCAATCCCTCAAAAAAAGCAATCAACAAAGCGGTCAAAGATAAGCATATCATTATCACAGGGGCATCAAGCGGTATTGGTGAGCGTACAGCGTATTTACTCAGTGAATGCGGTGCGCATGTTATCTTATTAGCACGTACCGAAGACAAACTAAAAGCCGTTAAAGAAAGTATCGAGGAGCTTGGTGGCAATGCCAGTTATTACCCTTGTGATTTGACCAATATGGATGATATCGAAAAAGTTAGCACGCAAATTTTGGCAGATTTCGGACATGTTGATGTTTTAGTCAATAACGCTGGTCGTTCAATTCGGCGCTCGGTTCACGAGTCTATTGATCGTTTCCATGATTTTGAGCGTACTATGGATATCAATTACTTTGGCGCGGTTAAAATAGTTCTTGGGTTTTTGCCGACGATGATTGAACGTCAGACTGGTCAAATTGTGAATATCTCCTCTATTGGCGTATTGGCAAACAGTCCGCGTTTTGCCGCTTATGTTGCCTCAAAATCGGCATTGGATGCTTTTAGCCGCTGCTTAGCTGCTGAAGTGAAAGGCGATAATGTGACGATTACCAATATTTTTATGCCATTGGTACGCACGCCTATGATTGAGCCTACTAAGTTGTACCGCTACATGCCTGCGCTTATGCCTGATGAAGCAGCGATGATGGTTGCCAAAGCGATTGTCCATAAACCAAACAGTATTGCCAGCAACATGGGTAAATTTGCGTCAGCTACTTATTCACTGGCACCAGCAATCAACGTTGGTATTCAGTCGATGGGTTATCGTATTTTTCCAAGCACCCGCGCTGGACTGACTACTGATAAGAAGCCAAGCCTTGCTCAGCGTGCCTTTGCCAGAATACTTCCTGGTGAGCATCATTAGAATAGGCTGTATATGAGCCTTGATTTAGAATAAAAAAGGACGCTGCGGTGTCCTTTTTTAACGCCTTAAAAATTATTAATGTTGATACAAAAGAGGAGAGAGGGCAGTAGCAGCCTTTTTTTTCTTAACGCTTTATTATGATCAAAACCTATTTATAACTGTCTACCATCATCACTCTTATGAGAACTAAAGTTGAGTCAACTCAAATTTAGATTTAGATATGGCACGGACATTAGATCATAAGTCGTTTCGGGTCATAAATGAGTCAATCATGGCAGCTCAAATCGTGATTGCCATGATGTTAGATCCTGTATGAGTCAGGATAATGTTTAAGGCATATGTCAGTCGGCTTATAATGAAAGCTCCGCCCCCAACGCTTATGTCCTGTAAAGTACTTTAACCACATGCCAGCCAAATTTGGTTTTTACCAAATGTGGGGTGAAGAGTTTGCCGCTGAAGCAGATTTTATCAAATGCTGGTACCATGTCGCCTTGTTGAAACTCACCTAAGCTGCCGCCTTTTTTACCTGATGGGCAGGTTGAATGTCGTTTCGCCAGCACATCGAACTTAGCGCCTTTTTGAAGCTTGGCAATAATATCTTCAGCCTGTTCTTTGTGTTTTACTAAAATGTGTAATGCGCTAGCTGTACGAGCCATAATGTAAACCTTTCATAAAATATCAATTATCGGGGCATTATATCACGGCTTATCTTGGTTGCTAACTTCACTTGTATGCGCTACTTTCTCAAAATTCATTATCTACACAGGGGCTACTATTTGGATGAGAATCGGTGTCTTTTGAGTGTCGCTGTCATTACATCGGTGCAATGCATTTGGGTAGATGTGCATGAGCAGATCAATCGCACCTTGATCTGAGCTAAGAATCAAGGGTAGCTTACGAGCCCAATCAAGCCTAATGGTTAGGCATTAAGCGCTTTGCTAACTTTTTAATATCGTTATTCCCAACAGGATCTAGTGACTTGGCATACCATAATGATCTGCGATTAGCTCAACAGTGCGCGATTGGGCGCGGCGCGAATAGCCCTGAACCACCATCATGACCTCATCCACCCCTGTCTGCTCCTGAAGATCCTCTAAACCTTTTGCGACCTCATCAGCAGTACCATGAAGGGTTTGATCGGTATACTGCTCAATAATCTGGCGCTCTTGCATATTGCCTTGAAAAGCCGCCACTTCATCAGGAGGCAGCAAAGCAAAAGGTTTGCGCTGGAACATTCTTAACATTGCCATGGCAGACGATGTTGATTGGCGACGTGCCTCTACAGGATCTTCATCTGCAATCGCACCAATACTGACCAAACTATATGGCTTGGCTAGAATTTTTGAAGGACGGAAGTTTTCTCGGTAAATGCGCATCGCATTTAAAACATCAGCACTACCAAACTGTAGAGCGAACGCATATGGTCTGCCAAGCTGTGCTGCCATGTGGGCTGAATAAGTCGATGACCCCAGGATCCAAACATCAGTGGCGGTCTTTGATGGTGGCACTCGGTTTTGCTCAGCTTGCCACGGACCTGGCACCGCATGAACCTCCCTATAAGGATGGTCTTTTGGAAAGCTGTTTTCTAAAAAGCCCAACAATTCTGCAACTTGCTGAGGAAATTCATCGTTTGCTGCCTGATGCCGACGCAAAGCTGACGCCGTTGCGCCATCCGTACCCGGCGCCCGTCCCAAACCAAGATCAATTCGTCCTGGCGCCATCGCATCGAGCATACCAAATTGTTCAGCGATGACCAAAGGCACATGATTGGGTAGCATGATACCGCCTGCACCAAGTCTAATGCGCTCAGTTTCTCCAGTCAGCCGAGCCACCATCATCTGCGGCGAAGGAACCGCAGCCCCCGGCATGGCATGATGTTCAGACATCCAAAACCGCTGAAAACCCCTTTTGTCTGCCAGCTTTGCAAGTGCAATCATCTCTTGAAAGGTGTTCTCTGCCGTGTGACCAACGCCGGTGAAGGCATTGTCGAGCACCGAAAGAGCGAAAGGGGCGTTGCCTGAATGATTTGGAATATTCATAAACGATCTCATTTTTATCTTATTAACGATGCATGACAACACACTTTGGGTATTGCCACACAAGAAAGATTTAAAGACTCAGCCATCAAGCACTAGAATTTATAGGTTTGACCATCATTAGGAACAAGCGCACGCTGCTTGTCTAAGTGCTTTTCTTCGATAAAGCGGCGCAGCTCTGCTTTTGTGAGGGTGGCATGATTTACCGTATCCATATGCACGCTCACAATCTGAGCATTAGGAGAGAATTTATACGCACGATATACATCGTCTTTACCCATGATGATAGAGTCATCAACAAAGGTAGTTAACTTCGCATAGCCTGTATTAAGGATGACCGCATCAGGCTTATAGCGAGTGAGTGCATCTTCCACTTCCTTATTCCAAATGGTATCCCCTGCGACATAGACAGTCTTGTAGTTTGGTTTTTGAAACACAAGTCCCATCGTTTTGCCCAGCAGTTCAGCTAATGGCGCAACCTTATACATCTCATCAGTGCCATGCTGCCCGATGGTTTTATTGATTCTAGTGCCTTTAAACACAACCCCTTGCTCAGTTAATACTCTGACATCGGTAAAACCATCTTTACGTACGATTACCGCATCGGCTTCATCTTGGGTAAAAATTGGCATGTCACGAGGCACGAGGTTGCGTGCGGCATCATCCCAATGGTCAGCATGAAGATGCGTCAAGATAATGGCATCCGCCTTAAGCACTTCGGCAACAGTCATCGGCAAATCCACCATTGGATAGCGTATTTGGCTATTTACTGTGCCATCAAACCCTGGATAAGCGTTTTTAGCTGCTAGCATCGGATCCACTAAAAACGTGGTGCCAGCATAATCAAGCTTGATCGTGGCATTACGGATTTGCTGAAATTGAACGGTATTGGTCACTGTCTGTTTTACCGCGTTAGAATTTGCTGTTGGACTGGCAAAGGTGGTACATGCCGTTAACAACATGACGCCACTTAACAGTGTGGTGCCGGTCAGTGATTTTACGATATTCATAATAGTTACCTTATTGAGAAAATTCTTCTTAATGGCAATAGGGTTTAAGAGTCTATTTCATTACTAAATCATGATTTGATTAACAACTTTGGATTAACGCGCAATCCACGTTTGAGTATCAATCACTTCGCCATATAGAAACTCAATCGCTGCCATGATGGTGGCGTGAGCCTGAGCAGCGGGTACTTTTGTGCCATTAAACTCAAGATCAAGCGTGGCACAGGCATCATGGACGGAAGTCGTGGTATAGCCAAAGTCTACTGCCGCACGAACGGTGGCATCGATACACATGTGGCTCATGGCGCCAATCACAGTCACTTCTTTGATACCTTGTTGATCTAATAACTCTTTCAGATCGGTCTCACGGAACGAATTGGGATAATGCTTAGTGATGACGGCTTCATTCTCTATTGGTTTTACCTTTTCATTGATCTCTACACCATCAGTACCAGGCGTGAAGATCGGGGCATCAGCAGGCATTTCATGACGGATATGAATGACGGTATGACCTTTTTCTCTCGCAGACGCAATCACCAAAGCGGCATTATCAGCGGCTTCGTTAATACCTACGAGTGATAAGTTACCTTGTGGAAAATACTCATTTTGAATGTCGACAACGATCAGTGCTTGTGTGTTCATGATAATTCCTTTTTGTTTATGGAAGTGACTGTATAGACGTATATTTTACAAGTACTATGCTACACTAACGAGTGGCTACATCGACACATAAGAGGTTAATAACGACATATGAATCAAAAACATGCTATTGAAATTGGCTTGATCGTCTATGAGAAAGCACAAATGGCCGCTGTCCTTGGCCTGACTGATTTACTGACGGTTGCCAGTAAACTCGCCGTCAAACGTCAAGATACAACAGATCTGCCTCTACAAGTGAGTCACTGGGAGATTAAGGGTGCTGAGCAGCAGCCTACTTGCACTTTTTCGAGCAATCCTGATAGCGTAGGAAAATTAACAGCCGTCATCATTCCACCCACGTTAGAAGCACCGATTGCAAAGCAAGCATCAGAACCTTGGCTAGAATGGCTAAAAGAGCAGCATTCGACAGGGGTGATACTGTCGTCCGTCTGCGCCGGTGCTTTTTTATTGGGCGAAACAGGACTACTATCTAAGCGCAAGGCAACCACACATTGGGGCTATGTAGAGGATTTTAAGCAGCGTTTCCCTGATGTGGAGCTCGATGTCGATCGCATTATTATCGAAGACGGTGATATTGTGACCGCTGGTGGTGCGATGGCCTGGACAGATTTGGGACTTAGGATGGTGGATCGCTTTCTTGGTTCTCAGGTGATGAATGAGACCGCTCGTATGTTGTTAATTGACCCCTCAAGGCGTGAACAATGTTATTACAGTGCTTTCTCACCTAACCTCACCCATGGAGACACAGCCATATTAAAAGTGCAGCATTGGCTACAAAGAACCAATGCACAAGATATTGATTTATCTACCTTAGCCAATTGCGCGCAGTTAGAAGAGCGTACTTTTCTGCGGCGCTTTCATAAGGCGACGGGCATGACATCCACAGAATATTGTCAGCGATTACGCATCGGAGAGGCAAAAGACTTTTTACAGTTCTCATCATCTCCTGTTGAGCAAATAGCGTGGAAGGTGGGTTATAGTGATGCCAGTGCATTTCGTAAAATATTTAAGCGCCTTGTTGGTTTGACGCCAAGTGAGTATCGGCGCAGATTTAATACGAATAAGGCGTGATAGGTTTAGGTAATGATTTTTTTAAAGGTAGGCACATTGACTGCTTATAAGTAAGAGTTAGATGTAATAAAACGGCCACTGATGTAGCCATAACCGTTTTATTCTTTAACTATCATTAACGGGAAGACACTCCTTTAAAACGCAGTAAACGCAATGCATTCAGCGTGACCAGTACCGTAGCACCAGTATCTGCTAGCACAGCAATCCAAAGTCCTGTCACGCCGAGCACAGTGGTTATCAGAAATATGCCTTTTAACCCAAGTGCAAATATGACATTTTGATGGATATTTCTCATGGTGGCGCGGGATAAGGCAATAAGGTTAGCAACGTCCATTACGCGGCTTTTTAATAGGGCAATATCAGCCGTTTCGATAGCCACATCCGTGCCACTTCCCATCGCAATGCCAATATCTGCCGCTGCCAAAGCGGGTGCATCATTGATACCATCACCAATCATCGCTATTTTACTATTGCTTTGCATCTCTCTGAGTAGACGTAGCTTGTCTTCAGGTAACAGCTCAGCTTGCCACTCTATATCTAACTGACTGGCTAGCGCTTTTGCCGTACGGCTATTGTCACCTGTGAGCATGACAGAGCGCACGTTCATCTTATTGAGCTGTGCAATAGCTTGCTGTGCATCTTCTCGTAACTCATCACGTAGAGCGACCAATCCGAGCGCCTCCCTCGTTTGCTCATCAAACAAAATAGAAACCGTCTTACCGTCGTTTTGTAGCGTCTCAATCTGAATCTGCTGCTCAGCTGGCAACATCACTTTCTCAGCGACGTAGACTGGTGAGCCGATGGCCAAAGAGCGTCCAGCGACAGTGGCATGAACGGCTTTGCCTGCCGTAGCAAAAGCATTAGAGGCATCCGGTATCACTACCTTAGCGGCTTTGGCATGATCCACAATAGCCCTAGCAAGTGGATGACTAGAAGCAGCATCGACGCTTGCAAATAGTGACAGTAGTTTATCGTGACCCTCAGCAGCG
Source organism: Psychrobacter sp. UBA6739 (assembly GCF_002453835.1). Classification (NCBI taxonomy): domain Bacteria; kingdom Pseudomonadati; phylum Pseudomonadota; class Gammaproteobacteria; order Moraxellales; family Moraxellaceae; genus Psychrobacter; species Psychrobacter sp. UBA6739. The sequence goes on along the minus strand of NZ_DKHR01000059.1, from coordinate 17,921 downwards.
GTATGCGCTGTTTTAAAACCAATAACATCGGTTACCCGTGGTTTTCCTTCAGTCAAAGTACCCGTTTTATCAAAAGCGACAGTACTGACCTGACCCACCAACTCCATGACATTACCGCCTTTGATAAGCAGTCCATGGCGCGTGCCGACAGCCAAACCTGAGGCAATAGCGGCAGGTGTTGACAGCACAAGGGCACAAGGACAAGCTATCAGTAATAGCGCCAAACCGCGATATAGCCATATTCCCCATTCTGCTCCCATCAGTAGAGGTGGGATAATAATGACCAGCGCTGCAATCGCCATAACGATAGGCGTATAGTAGTGGCTAAAGGTTTCAATAAAGCGTGCAGTCGGTGCTTTGGACGCTTGCGCCTGCTCCACAAGTTCAATAATACGCGCAATCGTATTATCTGCCGCTGTTTTTTCTACGCGTATTTGTAGTACTCCATCAACGTTGATAGATCCAGCAAAGACCTCAGCGCCTATGGTTTTGGCAACAGGAACAGATTCTCCTGTCACAGGTGACTCATCAAGGCTAGATATCCCTTGAATAATCACCCCATCAGCAGAAACTCTATCACCGGGACGCACAAGCACCTTATCGTTAATCTGTAATGCAGTCGCTGCCACCTGACATTGTTGTCCTTGCGCGTCCAATAAAATAGCCGTCTTTGGCACTAGTGATGATAACGCTCTGATGCCAGCGCGCGCACGATCAGCTGCGACGCTTTCTAATAGCTCACCAACCGAAAATAGAAACACCACGGCAGCAGCTTCTTCTGCCTCTCCAATGATAAGGGCGCCGATAGCCGCAACAGACATGAGCATTTCAATTGAAAAAGGCGAACCTACTAACGCCAGTGCAAAAGCTTTACGGGCAAATGGTAGGACACCGATAGCCACAGCGGCAATAAAAACCCATGCGCCATATTCAGGTAAAATTAAAGACAACATATATGCGGCACTCATCAAAAGCCCAGTACCAATAACCTGTTTGCCTTTTACGGTTTGCCACCAGCGCTGATTATTTACCGCTGCTTGACCACCATCAATTCCCATCTCATTTTGTTGACTCGTTAACGCTGATACACCAAATCCTAAGCGCTTAATAGTCTTTTCGATTTCTTTAACGTCAGTACTCGTATCAGGTTCTAGGGTTAATTCTAGCTTTTGAGTCGAAAAGTTTAACTGAATCCCAGAGACGCCTGGCATACGTATGAGCGCCCGCTCAATTTTGCCAACACAACTGGCACAGTCCATACCTTCAATATGATATTGCATAGTTATTTATCCTCTTATTAAAAACATTATGAACCCTATAGTAGCTTCAGGGTCAAGGCTTTTAACGACAAAGAGATTTGATTTTTTATCAGCAAACCTTATAGTTACTTTATTGTTTTAGATAATAGAAAATACTATTTAAGGAGATACACATGCTAATCAAAATTGGCGAGCTTGCCACGCGCACCGGTGCGACGGTCGAAACCATTCGTTATTATGAGAAAGAGATGTTATTACCAGAGCCTGCGCGTAGCCAAGGCAACTATCGTTTGTACAATGAGGCGCATTTTGAGCGTCTACAATTTATCCTGCACTGCCGTACGCTCGATATGACTTTGGATGAAGTACGAACCCTGCTTCAGTATAGAGATAAACCTGAGGAAAACTGCGGTGAGGTCAATGTGCTATTGGATGAGCATATCGATGCGGTAGAAACACGTATGGAAGAGCTGGTACAATTAAAGCAACATCTACTAGCGTTGCGGCAAAAATGCGCAAGTGAAGCGCTAGCTGAATCCTGCGGAATATTGCATGCGCTTGCCGATAACTCCTGTCATAAATAAAGTATTCATTTTGGTAACATTATCCACTTTTCATACGTAAAAGTAGACCTATCACCAAACGCGCATGGTCAATAAATTCAAAATGATTCAGCCCATAATCCTTTCTGTTAATCGTATAGACTGCGCGTCTATCAGACTGATTCATTGCACTTGTGCAGGGAAGCCAGCCTTTGCTAAAGCAGTCGTCATCTGCTCAACACTTGCGATGGTTTCGATACTGATCACTTTGGCTGCTAAATCAATGTCAATCTTGGCGTTTGAGTCGATATCGTGAATGGTTGCTGTCACACCACGAGCACAACCGCCACATTTCATATTTACAATTAATAGTTTCATAGCCTTTCTCCAAATAAGTTTTATTTCATCACTAAGCTTAAGCCTTGTCATGATGGTAAGGCCAAACACATTTTTAAAAAACACGCTTGACCTTACCATTATGTCAACCTCTATGCTGTTGATAACAGATTGAACATGATAGAGGGTGTTATGAACTCAGAAAATAGTAAGTCTTATCTTTACAATGAAACATTGCCCATTGAAGGTATGACCTGTGCTTCATGTGTGGGGCGGGTGGAAAAAGCATTAAAAAAAGTTGAAGGTGTTGAAAATGCTGAGGTGAATCTTGCGACTGAAAAAGCCATGATTTCCTCGTCTCAACCTTTAGACCTTATCGCAGTAACCAAAGCCGTAGAACGAACCGGTTATAAGGTCTTGGCCTCTCAGCCGATTGAGCTGTCGATAGAAGGTATGACTTGTGCTTCCTGTGTTGGACGGGTAGAAAAAGCATTAAAAAAAGTCGAGGGCGTACAACAAGCAAACGTCAACCTTGCTACCGAACGCGCATGGGTACAAGGCAACGCTCAAGTACAGAGCAGCGATTTGATTCAAGCCGTTAAAAAAGCGGGATACACGGCTAAGCAGATTGAGCAGAGTGTGAGTGTTCAACAGGATAAAAAAGCCACGGAACAGCAGCAGCTGAAACGAGATTTAGCGATCTCTTTAATTCTAGCCGTGCCTGTTTTTATTCTAGAAATGGGATCACATATGATTCCAGCTTTTCATATGTGGGTCATGGATAATATCGGCACGCAACAAAGCTGGCTGATTCAATTTGTTTTGACCACGCTGGTACTTATCTTTCCAGGGCGACGTTTTTATCAAAAAGGTATTCCAGCATTATGGCGCTTTGCTCCAGATATGAATTCATTGGTGGCTGTTGGAACACTAGCGGCTTATAGTTTTTCGCTAGTCGCAACATTTATTCCACAAGTTCTACCTGAAGGCACTGTGAATGTTTATTACGAAGCGGCAGCTGTGATTGTAAGCTTAATTTTATTAGGGCGTTATTTTGAGGCAAAAGCCAAAGGGCGTACCTCTCAAGCCATTCAACATCTAGTGGGTATGCAAGCAAAAACAGCGCGTATTCACCACAATGGGCAAGTGATTGAAGTACCGATTGCAGAGGTGACCACAGAAACGATCGTTGAGATTCGACCCGGTGAGCGTGTTCCAGTCGATGGTGAAGTCGTTGAAGGTCAAAGTTATATTGATGAATCCATGATTACAGGTGAACCCGTGCCTGTCAAAAAACAAGTCGGTGATCAAGTGGTAGGCGGCACGGTCAATCAGAATGGAAACTTAAATTTTCGGGCAACTGCCATTGGAGAATCGTCGGTATTGGCGCAAATCATTCGCATGGTTGAACAGGCTCAAGGGTCTAAATTACCGATTCAGGCATTGGTCGATAAAGTCACTATGTGGTTTGTTCCCATGGTCATGCTCTTAGCGGCCCTGACTTTTGCTGTATGGTTTATTTTTGGTCCTGACCCTGCGTTGACGTTTAGTCTCGTCAACGCCGTTGCCGTCCTAATCATTGCTTGTCCCTGTGCAATGGGATTGGCAACCCCCACCTCCATTATGGTGGGTACAGGTCGCGGCGCAGAAATGGGCGTCTTATTCCGCAAAGGTGAAGCATTACAAGCGTTACAGGAAGTTCAAGTCATTGCGGTCGATAAAACTGGTACATTGACTGAAGGCAAACCAACCTTGACAGACTTTTATGTCCAACAAGGGTTCGAACGTGAGCAAGTCTTGCGCATTGTGGCATCGGTCGAAGCAAAATCTGAACATCCCATTGCCCTAGCCATTGTTCAGGCCGCAGAGCAACAAAATATTAGCTTATTACCGATTACCACTTTTCACTCTGTGACAGGATTTGGCATCAAAGCAGAAGTTGAAGGTCAAGCCGTTCATATTGGTGCTGATCGTTATATGCAGCAATTAGGACTTGATGTTACTCCCTTTAAAGACGAAGCCACGCACTTAGGACAAGAAGCTAAAACCCCTATATATGTCGCGATTGACCAGATGCTAGCAGCCATTATTGCCGTTGCAGATCCTATTAAAGACAGCACTTATGCCGCTATTGCAGGTTTACATCAACTGGGATTAAAAGTAGCAATGATTACAGGCGACAATCGCCATACTGCGCAAGCGATTGCCGCAAAATTACATATTGATCAAGTGATCGCAGAAGTGTTGCCTGATGGAAAAGTAGATGCGATATGTCAACTGCAACAACAATATGGGCGAGTGGCTTTTGTTGGTGATGGTATCAATGATGCGCCCGCTCTTGCTCAAGCTGATGTCGGACTGGCAATTGGGACAGGGACAGATGTGGCAATTGAAGCCGCAGATGTAGTGTTGATGTCGGGTAGTTTACAAGGGGTTCCTAATGCGATTGCTTTAAGTAAAGCGACCATCAAAAATATTCGACAAAATCTATTTTGGGCATTTTTCTATAATATTGCTCTGATTCCAATTGCTGCAGGGGTCTTGTATCCAGCGTTTGGAATTTTGTTGTCACCAATTTTTGCAGCAGGAGCAATGGCGCTATCCTCTGTTTTTGTGCTAGGTAATGCCTTACGCTTAAAGTATTTTCAGGTGCCAACGATTAAAGCATAGATTGTATTAAGATAGGGTTAAAGTAGCCGTTTGGCTTTAACCCTTTTTATATCAGGAGGAAAGTTATGAATATCGGTCAAGCGTCAGAGCAATCAGGAATCTCTCCCAAAATGATCCGCTATTATGAACAGATTGGGTTACTTGATGCCGCAAAACGCTCAAATTCAGGATATCGAATCTATTCTAAACAAGATATAAAAGACTTATGCTTTTTGAGACAGGCTCGTGATTTAGGTTTTTCCTCCAAACAGATGAAAGAGTTACTTGATTTGCGGAAAAATACAGATCGGCAGAGTGCTGATGTTAAACAATTGACACTGCAACATATCGCAACTTTGAACCAAAAAATAGCTCAATTGCAAGATATGGTGAGCTTATTACAGGTTTCTGCTGATCATTGCTCAGGTGATGCAAACGCCGATTGTGCCATACTAAAAGATCTTGAACAGAATAAATAAAGTAAATTAGATATAATCTTACCTGTTTTTTATGCATATCTCAGTCTGAAAAAAATGTGTCTAAAAAAATAGTTTCAGAAAAAATTAAGGCTATGGTTCCCTAGTGAGGACTTGAATCTTTGGCTGTAGGCTAATGGTATCAACGTTTTAACTCGCTGAAATAGTCACAGTGTACTTCATAGTGTACTTACCATACATATTCTATTCGTGATCGGTGCGCTATAGATGCACCGATCAAACGTTATCTTAAATGAAATTGAGCATAAGAAAGACAATTTATAAAGGGTTCATTGAGGTATATATTAATATCAATGATCCAAACTCAGGAATTAAGTCATGTTATTTTTTCATTTAAAATCATCATTTCCTATATTCAAAACGGCAATGGCTTCTGCTTTATTAATGGGTACTGTACAACTGATGACAGGCTGTGACTCACAGCCCTCATCTTCAAATAATGACGGCACTGCGCAAACGAATAATATAGATAAAGACATGGCTAAGAATGATGAGATATCTGTCAATTCGGGGCCTACAAATACGAGGGCTATGGATAAAGCACAAGCTAACGAAGCAGATATAGCTAATGAGCAAATCGTCAGCCCATCAGGGTATCAAAAACTAAGCTTCGGTCAGATGATTACTCCTGAATTGCTAAGTAGCCTAGGAATGACCAAAGCCAAGAGCGATAACGAACAATGCTATTACGTCAGTAATTCAGAACTGAGCTATGTCGATAAAGAGTACGGTGAACGCGCTTCTGTGTTATATCAAATCATAGATGGTAAAGTTGCTCTGATCAGTATTCAGGATCCAAGCATCCCGTTTTATAAAGACATCAACGTTGGTAATTTAGCCTCAGACGTTATGAAAGCACATAATGACGAGCTTAGCTACGAGGTCGATAAATATGCAGTTGATGGTGACTACTATAGCCTGATTGCTAACGTCAATTTTAAGGTGATAAAAGAAAGCCCACTTGGAGAATTCTTAAAAGACGACAATATTAAGCTTAATAATAAACAGGATAATCTGCCGCTACAAATTGAATATCATATCAAGGGTGGTCAAAAGCTGAGTGATTCTATGATTAAGGCGACTGAGTGGACAGCAGACAATAAAAACCTATTAAAAGGGGAGGTAGAAAGCATCGATATTGGTATACCAGAAGCGATTTATTTGGTGGAAGGCTGCTCTTAAAAGTTGAATATAATAACCCAGTATCTAGCTGGGTTATTAGTGAAGGGTCGCTTTGTGACTCATGCTCAATCAATGAGTTATCGCACTCTCTAAAATCGTATACGCTGCTTTGACCCTATCTGCATTGGGATAGTTTTTATTTGCCAGAATGACAATGCCTGATTTTTCGGCAGGAATATAAGCGATATAGCCACCAAACCCATTAGTAGCACCTGTTTTGTTGACCCAGACGTTGTTTAAAATAGGCGTTGGATGATTATCTGTTGTAATGGCTTGAGGCTTTAGAACCACGTCCATTGAGTTGCCTTCGAGTAAGGTATTTAGCTTAGTCGGATAAGGGTACATCTCCCATCCTAACCCTTGGGTAAAAGTGCTCGCCTGATAGTAACCCTTTCTATTATTATCTAACGCTTGCTGAATATCTTTATCCAGCGGCACCAACCGCATATTAGCCGCCATAAACTGCGTCATATCTTTAATGGTAGATTTAATGCCATAGGCTTCAGCGTCTAACATACCAGGATTGACTCGGATAGCATCGCCAGCAGTATTATAACCAAATGCATAGTCTGCCATTTTGTCATTAGGCACATTGATAAAGGTGTTGGGCATATTGAGCGACGGCAGTATTTTTTCTTCCATAAGCTGTGTGTAGTCAGTGTCCATGCTCAATGCCGATATATAACCAAACAATCCTATGCTGGCATTGGAATACAAACGCTTTGAGTTGACAGGAAAGACGGGCTGCCAAGATTTATAATAACGGAGTAACTGTTTATTATTTTTAACGTCATCAGGTACTTGTAGCGGCAGACCACCAGCTGAATAGGTGGCTAGGTTTATAAGCTTAGTATTGCCAATGGTGCTGTTTTTTAGGTAGGGAATATATTTGTCAGCGGTATCTTCTAATGTAAGTGTGCCCTTTAATTCTGAATAACTGGCTAAGGTAGCCGCAAACGTCTTACTGATTGAGCCTAGCTCAAAAATAGTGTCCTCTGACACAGGTTTGCCAGCTTTTTTATCAGCCAAACCATAATGATAGAAGTGTGATTTACCATCAATAATAATACCAAAAGCCATCCCTGAAATATCATGTTCGTTCATTAACGATCTGGCTTGCTGATCAACGGCATTTTTCAGAAGATCATCACTGTCAGCTGCATGTACGGTTCCAGACAGTAATGCTGCTGTTAATAAAGCGGTAAGTCCTACTTGATTTAAAAGGATTTGAACGGATTTTTTCATTATAGGGCTTCTTGTTTATTCTGATAGATGGGCTAAGAATTTAATGCGTATGCAAATAGCTTTTCGCTTTCAATTCGGGTATGACTTTTTACATTATCTCAGAATGCTGAATCCCCGACAATCTCAGCGACTTGTTATCATGGGTTGGATGCTTTAGGGCATACCCCAAGGGAACCAGTTATTTCACCCTTCAAACCTATTAACAGAGCACTTAAAACAGACTGCTATAATGGAACCACTTATAACAGACTATAAAAAATTTAACACGACGATATCCTGTCCTAGTTAACCAAATACCCGCCATAATATCCAAAATAATCCAGCCATAATGATGGCAATCACCAATAGCCGTTTCAGCCAATAGGGTATCAGCGGTTTTTTATAGCCTAAATCATTAAGCTGGCTGTCCACACCATTTTGTAGGCTCTTGAATCCTCGACTTTGCTTAGTTGTTTTGACGCGATTTTTTATCAGCTGTCCAGTTTCATCCTCAGTACCTTGCTCTCTATCAAAGCTAATAGCATGGTTAGGAATGCCTTGCTTGCTGGCGATAGTGTTGAGTTTTTGCTGCTGCTTCATCTTTAGTTGTGTCTCATAGGCATCAATCCTATTCTTGGCATCATCCATACTAATGTCTTCGTCTGCCGCCAAAGTCTTGATCGCCATCACTAAATTGTTTTTTTCGATCATCATGATGACGTCTCTTGGCAGCTTTGGATTGACTGATTTTGAGCTAGGGTCGGGGTTAAACATGACTGTCCTTATGGCGATATGAAAAATAGGCATCGATAGTGTTGATTATTATAACCATTTTACAGCAGTAATATTCAATCAAAAAAATACCGCAATCACGATAATGACTGCGGCATTTTAATAGCTATCCTTTATTAGTATTTCTACCAATTTTTGATGACCTATAGGTCTTTCCAGCGTTGGATCGACTCTTTGATGACTTCTTTTGCTTCTGCAACATCGCCCCAAGATTCAACGACCGTAGTACCTGGTTTTTTCAGATCTTTATAGTGGCTGAAATGGAACTCTAACTGGTTGATTAGCTGCTTTGGTAGATCCGCTAGGCTGTTATAAGCATTGCCTGTATCACGGTCGTCAGCAGGTACGACGACGATCTTGTCATCGACTTCGCCATCATCAACGAACTTCATCACACCAATGACTTTGGCTTTTAAGAAAATACCAGTTGGTAGCGGCTGCTCAGTCAGTAATAACACATCAAGCTCATCACCATCTTCGTCAAGCGTTTGCGGGATAAAACCATAGTTACAAGGCTTGGCAAAAATCTGTGGATCAATACGATCAAGCTCAAATACCGCCAGTTCACGATTCCACTCAATTTTATGGCTGCTACCAGCTGGGATTTCTACTACTACGTTGATAATGCCGCCGTCTACATCGCCTGCGTCCAAAATTTTATTAAAATCTGCCATAAAGTACTCCAATTTGCTTTTGTTTTAAGTGCTTGAATAATAAGTGATGATAAAAGAATAACGTCGCGGCACTGCGATATTATCACTGTGCCCAATATGTGCCGCCTGCGATTATAACAAGTTTGACTCAAATTTTCTCACAATGCTTAAGTCTAAGCGTGCACGATATTATGCAAAAAAAGATTATGCAAAAACGGACTCAAAGAACTCACTTGGGTGCGAGTGCGCGTAGCTCAATGAGTCCGGCATGACGCTTAGCAATGTTATCAATAAGTTTTTGGGTCACTTGCTCATAGCTTAAGGCTTCACCAGTTTGTTCATCTGACTCTTTTTGCATAGCCACAAAGTCGGATAACCGTAACATTTGCATCCCCGCATAGCCGCACGGATTAATCGCATTAAATGCGGACAAGTCACAATTTAAATTAAGCGCGATACCGTGATAGCTAAATCCATGTTTAATTTTGAAGCCTAACGATGCCATTTTTCCAAGCATAATTTTATCATCGACGGAGGTACTGTTGGCTAGTGTATCGGTATTGTCACTGTCATCCGCTAAAGATGTATCAGCATATAGATAAACACCGGGTGCATCACGGCGCGCATGGGCGCTAATGGCTGTCGTGTCTGATGAAGCAGGATTTTGCAAGCAGTCATTAATGACGTCTTCGATTGCTTGCTCGGCATGCGAGACCAAGTTGCGCACACTCCAGCCCAAGCTATTCAAATCGAACAACCAATAAATAACCAGCTGCCCGTGACCATGCCATGTCACTTGGCCGCCGCGATCCGTTTTTATAATAGGCGTATTGGTACGTTGCAAGATGTGCTTTTCTTTACCTGCTTGCCCTAAAGTATAGACATCATTGTGATCGACAATCCATAACTCGTCAGGTGTGCGCAGTCCTTGCTGTTTTTTTAAGTCAATACGCGCAAGTGTACGTGCTAGCATCGCATCGAGAGTGGGAACGTAATCGGCTGTTATTAGAGATTTGCTGATCAGTGTGTCATTAAGCTGTTGCGTGGTGTTTTGCATGAGAGTCGCAGTCTTATTGTGGTCTGGTTCGAAGAGGTGTATCACTGATATTCAGTCGTGATATCGATAGTGAGTGTAGCAGTTTTTGCGATTGGCACCCAAGATTATCTCTTGTCACGCTGTAAAACTCAACAATCAAAACACTGATAAATGCCCTAACGGAGTAGCCATAATAAGCAAAATTTCTCAGTGCTTAATATGAAATTTCTAGCATTGTGATGCGTGTTTATAGACACTTATTTCATACAGACGCAGGAGTCAACTTAATGTGCTGTTCATTGATTCGTTGATGCGCTACATTAAAGTGCAATGAATGGAATCGCATTACTTATATTCAGGGGTTGCCATCAATGTAACCCGCTGATTAGGGCGTGTCCTCAATTCAATCGATTGCTTTCTAAATGAGCTAAAAATGGCTAAATTTTGCCAAACATCGTCAAATAGCTTATTAATATCTCGATATTATTTGCGCTGCTTTCCTTGTTTGACGGCAATTTATCTCATGTTTATCACCATTTTTAAAATGAGGACAAGCCCTAGAAATACAGAGTCTCTAACCCAATAGAGTATATTGACTCCAACGCAAATGACAAGGAAGATAAATGACAGATAATAATCAAAACATGAATGAGCAGACCTCAATCGACACGGATATGTTGCAGCAACCTGTGCCAAAATCGCCTAGTATTGCTAATACGGTTGATGAGATGCGAGCGCAATTTTCACGCTTACAAACACTCAGTCGCACGCAGCCAATCAATGACTGGGCCACCCGTGAAACCCAACTAGACAGTCTAGAAGTCATGCTTAGCGATAACCAAGCCAGTTTCGCGAAAGCGATCAGTACCGACTTTGGTTATCGTAGCGAATCAGAGACCCAGTTTGCCGAGTTGTTTCCTAGCTTTACTGGTATCAGTCATGCTAAAAAGCACGGTAAAAAATGGATGAAAGTTCAGCGGGCTTCTATTTCAGCGCTGTATATGCCAGCTCATAATGAAATCCAGCCTCAGCCATTGGGCGTGGTTGGTATCATGGTGCCTTGGAACTATCCACTATTTTTAGCAGTAGGACCGATGATTGATGCACTCACTGCTGGCAACAGAGTTATGATCAAGATGAGTGAAGCGGCACCGCAGTTCGCCCAAGCATTTGCCAGTGCGATTGCTCGTTATTTTTCACCAGACATGATTTGTGTCGTACTGGGTGAGGTAGACATTGCGGTTGCTTTTAGTGAGCTGCCTTTTGATCATCTGCTTTATACGGGCTCTACAGCTGTGGGCAAAAAAGTCATGGCGGCGGCGGCTCCTAACTTAACACCCGTCACGCTCGAGCTGGGTGGTAAATCACCGGTCGTCGTGTTAGAGGGCGCAAACTTAGAAAACGCTGTCAATCGTGTGATGATGGGCAAAACACTAAATGCGGGTCAGACCTGTATTGCCCCTGATTATGTACTGATTCAGCGCCAATATCATGAAGAGTTTATCCGTTTAGCAAAAGAGTGGATGGAAAAGCACTATCCAAATATTGAGACCAATCCAGATTACTCACGTATTATCAATGGCGAGCAATTTAAGCGTGTCAAAGGCTATCTAGATGCATTATCGAGCGATGGGATCCATAAGCTCACTGATGCTGAGTCTAATATCGAAACGCGTCTAATGCCGCCTGTCATCGTGAGTGAGCCTGCCCCTGATAGTGATGTGATGCAGGACGAGATTTTTGCGCCGATTTTGCCATTGATGCATTACGATACGCTTGATGATGCCATTCATTTTGTCAACGAGCGACCACGCCCACTGGCGCTATATGTTTTTGGTGATAACTATAACGCCCTAGAGAAAGTACGTAACAATACGGTCTCTGGCGGCCTATGTATTAATGAAGTGCTGATACATGTTGCCCAGCATGACTTACCGTTTGGCGGGGTTGGCGATTCAGGAACCGGTGCTTACCATGGTAAAGCGGGATTCGAGCGTCTTAGTCATATGAAACCAGTATTTGTACAATCCAAGTTGAATGGGTTGAATTTGTTGTTGCCACCTTATGGCGGGTTGTTTAAAAAAGCCATGGCAATGTTTTTAAAATAACAAATACTAAAGCGAGCAAAGTTGACATAACTTTCGTTCAAGCAAACAAAAATACTTAATCATTGTGAGCAATCATACAAGCAACGTTAAAAATAGCATCTATTTCAATAGGTGCTATTTTTTTGTATAAAAGTAAGCGATAAAAAATTAATGAGCATTTGTCATCTTGTCTATAAATCGCTACACTTTGTAGTGAGTCTAAACGATTGCAATATTAGTTTTAGATGAAGACGTTGCCTAGTTTTCAACGACTGAATGAGCCATCAGCGACTGAATGAGTCATAAGCAGTACAGGCTTGGCGTAAACCAATAATGTTATTGACTTGGGCGTTAATTTCCATAATAAAAATTATAAATAGGACACCTTATGCGCCAATGGATTGCGTTAAGTTTACTATGCATGAGTGCGTTGTTACTGCCAGTATCGGCATCAGCAGCCTGCGAATCACCAATCAAATTTGGCGCTCTGACATGGGAGAGCGGTCAGTTCATCTCTGGGGTGCTTAAGTACATCGCTGAAGATGGCTATGATTGTAGAATTGAAGAGGTGCCGGGTGCTGGTCCTGCACTCGAAACGGCATTGTCACAAAACGACATTCAAGTAATTGGGGAGCAGTGGGTTGGACGCTCGCCAATTATGGAACAAGCCATCGAGCAGAATAAAGTGGCAGTCATCGGTGATACGCTCAAAGGCGGTGCAACTCAAGGCTGGTATGTACCCAAATATGTATTAGAAGAAAACCCAGGTCTACGCAGTTATAAAGATTTGCCTAAATATGCTGAGCTGTTTAAAGATCCTGAAGACCCTAGCAAATCACGCTTTATGAATTGTCCGTCTGGTTGGACGTGTGAGATTTTCAATACTCGCTTGCTGAAGAATACAGGTTTGGACAGTATCTTTAATAATGCCCATCCCGGCACTGGGGCAGCGCTCGACGCCGAGATTGCCTCTGCTTTTGAGCAACATAAGCCACTACTGTTTTATTACTGGCAGCCTACGGGCTTGATGGCAAAATATGACTTTGCGCCATTAGAGTTCCCTGCCCATGATGACGCTTGTTGGCAAGATTTGTTACGAGCGTATGGCACCGCCGATTGTGTGTCTGGTTTCCCTGTCTCACCTTTAGGTATCGCAGTATCTACCCCCTTTATTGAATCCAATCCAGAGCTTGCTGATGTCTTTAAAAAAGTTCAGTTTAGCTCCGATGAGCTCAATGGCGCTATCTTGGAGATGAGTGAAAATAAACGTAGTGGCGATGAGCAAGCACTAGCATTTTTGCGTAAATATCCGAGCGTTTGGCAAGCATGGTTGTCTAATGAAGCAGCCAGCAACCTTGCTGCTAAGCTAGGCATCAGCTTAACGGGCGAGGCTATCACTGCAGGTGCAACTGCCTCTAGCACTAATCGAGCGACCTCATTATCGAGCTTTCCTTCATGGTCGCTTGAAACCCCGCTTAATAACACATTGGCAAGCGTTGTCCAAAATTATGGCGATGTGTTTCGTACCGTCAGTACCATGGCGTTAACCTATCTATTGCTACCGATTGAGCATCTATTAACCACTATGCCGCCTTGGCTTATCATTGCGCTTGTGAGCGTATTGGCATGGTTTGGTGTCCGTAAAATCTGGTTTGCACTGGCATGCGCCGCAGGACTGTTTCTCATTGGTGCATTTGGACTATGGGGCGCATTGATTGATACCTTGGCACTGCTCATCGTATCAGTGTTGGTGACCGTCGTTATTGGTATTCCTATTGGCATTGCTATGTCGGGCAGTAAAATTCTTCGCAAGGTTGTGACGCCGATACTGGATGTGATGCAGACCATGCCAAGTTTTGTCTATTTGATACCCGTATTGATGTTATTTGGGATTGGCAAAGTGCCTGCGCTATTCGCCACTATTATTTATGCCTTGCCGCCACTGATTCGGCTGACGACATTGGGGATTACCCAAGTCAATCACGAGATGGTCGAAGCAGGGCGCTCGTTCGGTAGCACACACTTGCAGCTGCTCATTTGGATTAAATTGCCGCAAGCATTACCTAGTATTATGGCGGGCGTGAATCAAGCGGTGATGATGTCGCTCTCTATGGTGGTGCTCGCTTCTATGATTGGCGCACCGGGGCTTGGCGAAGATGTGTTGCAATCGATTCAAACGCTTAATATCGGTCAAGGCTTACAAGCAGGCACGGCGATTGTCATCGTTGCCATTATCATTGACCGTATCACCCAAGCATTTGGTCAAGGCAAGCGTGCTCGGCAAAAAACCATCGATGCTGGCAGGCATCCCATTGGTTAATTATCAGTGCCATGGTCGAATGTTCAACACGCCCTAATCATAATGATAACTAGAAAAATAAAAATGAGAGCCATCATGAATCATATTCAATTGGAAAATATCAGCAAGATTTATAATGCCAATAGCTCGCAAGCAAAGTCTGCATTGGCATTACTAGCAGAAGGTATGGATAGCATTCAGGTAAAGGAACAAACAGGCTATTCGGTCGGGCTTTATGACATCAATTTAAGCGTTAAAGCAGGTGAGCTGCATTGTATTATGGGCTTGTCAGGTTCAGGAAAATCAACCTTGATACGCCATATCAATCGTTTGATTGACCCAACCAGCGGTAAAATATGGGTTGATACTTCTATTAATGCTAAGCCGTCTACTATTACTAAGCCCTCCACTAATGCCAAACCCTCTGCTGATTTATTAGAAAATGGAAAGTCATCGCCTGCTATTAATATTTTAGAGCTAAATGATAAAGCGCTACAGCATTATCGCCAGCAGACACTCAGTATGGTTTTTCAGCATTTTGGTTTGGTGCCACATATGACGGCGCTGCAAAACGTCGCTTACGGCTTGCGAGTGCGAAAAATGAGTATCAAAGAACGCCACGAGGTTGCTCGGCACTGGCTTAATGAAGTTGGGCTAGCAAATTTGGAGAAAAGTTACCCTGATGAGCTGTCAGGAGGGATGCAGCAGCGTGTCGGGCTGGCGCGTGCCTTAGCAACCGATAATCCGATATTGCTGATGGACGAGGCTTTCTCTGCCCTTGATCCGCTCATTCGTGCCCAATTACAAGACCAACTACTTGAGCTACAAGCACGGCTAAACAAAACCATCGTCTTTATCACTCATGATATCGATGAAGCGATTAAGGTCGGTCAGCGGATTAGTATTTTAAATGGTGGGCGTTTGGTACAAACGGATACACCCAGTGAATTGCGCCACAACCCAGCTGATGAGTATGTGGCTCAATTTATGGGTGCTAAAATTTAATTTAAAAATAACACGACGTTGTTTTATAAAATGTTGTTTTATAAATTACACCTGCAAAATGATAGATTTCTGTCTATATCATTATTCTTACACTGTTGTTAAAAAAGTGTAGCAGCCCATTAGTTACTATTAAAGTAAACTCCATCATCGATGTATACTATTAAGATACTCTAATAGTGTATTAGCTTTGCTAAAATTTCGATTTATCCACTCTCATTGATCACGTAAGAAGACCATGAGCGAGCATAAAAACTCAGTTTATGATCGTAAGACTTCGTAAAAAGGACCTCGCATGCCGCATAAGAAAATTCGCCATAATGATCGTAGTCATACTAATAAGTTAGCGACAGACTCACCACGTGATTCATCACGTTGGCTAAAGAATGTCAGTGGCGTTGGTGTCACGACAGTGCTGAGTGCTGGCATATTAGTCGCTTGTGGACAAATGAGTAGTGCGGAGAGCAATGCAAGTAGCACGACTAAATCAGCCAAGCAAAACAGTGGAGTGACTAGCTCACGTGATATGTTGCCCTCCGATATGCTTGGGCAAATGCGAGCGCTGCCGCAATTGACAAAAGGCTTAGGTGACACGGGGACAGCAGTCATTGATCCTAATAAACCAACCTTGATTAAATTTTGGGCAAGCTGGTGCCCATTATGCTTGGGCACGTTGGCAGAAACCGAAGAATGGCGTACCGATCCCACGTTCGCTGATTTAAATGTCGTGACTGTTGTCAGTCCCGGTCATCTAAACGAAAAAGCCGATGGCGACTTTAGCACTTGGTATGCAGGCGTCCAAGCTGACTATCCAAAGCTACCAGTATTGTCTGACGCTTCAGGCGAGCTGATTAATAAGCTTGGTGTACAAGTTTATCCAAGCTGGGCGATACTCGATAAAAGCGGCAACTTGGTACATTTGGTGAAAGGTAATATATCGGCAGAGCAAGCCTATGCTCTCGCTGAAAATGCCAATAATGATTTTGCTGAGCTTAAAGCAGGGAGCGCTAAACCAGCAAATGCGCAAACCTTAGACAACAACAGCAAGATTGAAACCATCAAACAAAAAGATGGCGTTTATTATAACGATAAAGGCAAAGCGATTAATACGCGCTCAATCTATTTGGCAGGCGGCTGCTTTTGGGGCGTAGAAGCTTATATGGAGCGCGTCGAGGGTGTGGTCGACGCTGTATCAGGCTATGCCAATGGCGAGACGGCCAATCCAAGCTACGAGCAAGTGATTCGTGGCTCAGGTCATGCCGAAGCTGTCAAAGTCACTTATGATGCGGACAAAACAGACCTTGATACTATCTTAAAATACTACTTCCGCGTGATTGATCCAACCAGCCTCAACAAGCAAGGCAATGATCGCGGTGTGCAGTACCGCTCAGGCGTTTATTACACCGATAAAGAAGATAAAGCAGTGATTGATGCTGCCCTCAAACGTGTGCAAAGCCAGTATAAACAAAAAATTGTGGTAGAAAATGAGCCGCTAGACAATTTCTACTTAGCTGAAATGTACCATCAGGATTATCTGGCAAAAAATCCAAACGGTTATTGTCATGTTGATTTAAGCCTTGCCGATGATAAACCAGAAGGTACTGCGCGTACCAAGCTTGCACCTGTAAGTACCGTTGCTGAGACCTTAGATCCTAAGCGTTACGCAGGATTTGATAAAGGCGCATTGAAAAATACGTTGACCAAAGCACAATACAATATCACGCAAGATGCCGGTACTGAGCGCGCCTTTAGTCATGAATACGATAATTTATTTGCGCCGGGTATCTATGTCGATGTCGTAAGCGGTGAGCCGCTATTTTTATCCACTGACAAATATCAATCTGGCTGCGGTTGGCCAAGCTTTACCAAGCCGATTGATATGCAAGTCATTACTCAGCATGAAGACACCGCTTTTAATATGGTACGCACTGAAGTTCGCTCGCGAGTAGCAGACTCACATCTGGGTCATGTATTCCCTGATGGGCCAAAAGATCGTGGCGGGCTGCGCTATTGTATCAATGGCGGGGCGCTACAGTTTATTCCAGTCGATGTGATGCCGCAGTCAGGCTATGCGCCATTAGTGAAGTTGGTTAAGCCTGCAAAACCTTAACTATTAATACTGATAATCGACTTTATAAAAAGACGTTAAGGTAATTCTTAGCGTCTTTTTTATGATTGATGCCTTGAGCATAATTACTATCACAGCATGATGGTTCGTTTTATTATCGTTGTATTTTTGCTGTTATAGCCGTTGAATTATGAAAAACCAACCAAACTTCGTTATACTCAAAAGCTGAGCGTTTTCTATTATTACTACTTTTATCATCTAGCGCCGTAAGACCACGTCCTTCTAGGGCGTGGAT
>NZ_DKHR01000055.1:48259-50462 GCF_002453835.1 Psychrobacter sp. UBA6739 | reverse complement strand
CCCCATAATAATGAGGCTGCCCGTGTTGATGACCCACGGTGGTATAGAAGCACGGCGATTTTTAGAGCTTAGACCACGGCTTGCGCTTTTTTGCCAACTCGTTGATGCGGCTGGTAAAGTAGGGCGGGCTTTAACGCTGGTCTGCGCACGAGAGGAAAATAACGGCATATCAGCTACTGGCTTAAAGTGAGGGTTGGCAACTGACAGTGATGACAGTTGCCTAAAAACGAATGACGCTTATTTAACATGTTGCTTTTTTAGCATATTACTTATTTAACGCATCATTTATTTAGCGTTAGCAAAAGCCTCTTTAATGGTCGTCAAATCCTGCATCCATTGATAATAACCGCCAAAGGCAAGATATGAGTCTGGGCTAAGGTAAACCACTTGATTCTTACTCCATGCGTTGGTTTGCGCGACCAATGGATTGTCTAATACGGCTTTGGCACCAGCACCATCTTCACCAATGGCGGCACTGCGATCGACGACGAATAACCAGTCTGGATTGGTTTTTTGTATGTATTCAAACGAGATTGGCTGACCGTGGCGCGCATCGGCGATTTGGTCATCTGCCATCGGAATATCCAGTACGGTATGGATAAAACCGTAGCGTGATTTGTCGCCGTAGGCAGACAGCTTATTGCCATTGACCATGACCACTAAGCCTTTACCTTTATCTTTGGTTAATGTTTTGGTCTCATCAATGAGCCCATCGATATTGCCTTGCAGTTTCGCTGCTTGAGCACTTTTACCGAACAATGCACCCAAATCATGCAAACGCTGCTTGCTCGATTCATAGATATTTGCCGTATCAATCGTCATGTCGAGCGTTGGCGCAATACTGGACAGCGCATCATATTTTTCTGCCATGCGTGAGCCGACCAAGATAGCTTGCGGCTGCATCGCATTCAACGCCTCAAGATCTGGCTCAAATACGGTGCCGACAGTTTTTGGTTCAGGCTGTGTCTTAGACTGTAAATTGTCTAATTTTAGACCGCTTGGCATACCATCGACAGCAACATCAAGCGCGGCCAAATCCTGCATCAACGTCATATCATAGACCACCAACGGCGATGGATTCATTGCCAAGTCGACATTACCTTTTACCGTGTCGACCGTGATTTTTTCAACAGAGACCGCATCGTTATTAGCGACATTCGAGGCATGATCTGCTGTTTGATTTTCAGTCTTAGCGTCTGCGGGCTCGGAGTCGTTAGATTCAGGTGAGCTACAACCTGTCACACTGATCGTAGCAACCAGAGCGGTCACCATGGCAGTCAGTAAAGGGCGTTTGAAAAAAGGAGTAGAGCGGTTAGGCAATAAAGTAATAGACATAAATAACTCGGTATATCAGCTGGTTGGACAAAGGATGTATCAAATAATCGGTCATATAAAAGTAAAAAGAACTTCATCGATGTGATGCTTCACACCATACAATGCTCGACGGTATTACTTTTGACGTTATGATTTTTTATGGGTTTTTTTTACGCTTAGCTATTGAGATGTTCAACATGCCTTAATATCTTGAGATTTTGTAATCTTAAAGATTCGCAGTCGATTAGGGGCTATGATAAATTAATTGAGACTCATTATCAATACAAATGATAATGGTTTTTATTACGTCACTTTATTTATGGTTTGTGGCGGCCTTGGCAAAATAACTCTGTATAGCGATATTTGAGAAAGGATGGTCGAATGATTAAGTAGGTTTTGCTTATTAATAACGCTAAATTATTAGCTAATCATTTGCCTGCTAAGCAAAATTATTATAAATTTATTATTGATAATAATTATCGTTTGCATTATTATCTACGCCATTCTACCTCGGTTAATGAATATTAGGGTGTTATGAGTTCAACGGATTTAGACGCGCCACCACTTAAATTGATACTCGCAGCTATTATTATAGTGGTGGGCTTGCACGTGCTGACGGCAGTCGCATTGGTGGCGATCAAGACGCCTGATATAAAAGTTGAACCAAAAAAAGACACACCACCTATCGAGATAGAGATGGTGACGTTACCTGTCAAAACAGCCGTCCCTGAAGTAGAAAAAGTTCAGGAAGTAACGCCCAAAAAAGCAGTACCTAAAACAGAGTCAAAACCTGAACCTAAAAAACAAGCACCGTCAAAACCTAAAGTAGCTCCAGTAGTGAAGGCTAAGCAAAATGCACCAGAAAAACCGGTGGTAAAAGCCAAAAAGG
>NZ_DKHR01000055.1:0-48225 GCF_002453835.1 Psychrobacter sp. UBA6739 | reverse complement strand
GATACCTCAATGGCTGATAGTCAACGTGAAGCTGAAGAACGACGTAAGATTCTAGCAGCAGAATCACAAAAGGCCGCTCAAGAAGCCCATGATAGAGCAGTACAAGAAGCTAAGAAAATAGCCGATGCCAAGGCTGCCCGAGAGGCTCAAGCCGAAGCGAATGCCAGAAAAGCAGCAGAAGACAAAGCGGCTAAAGATGCCGCGCAAAAAGCAGCCGCCGCTGCAAGCAATGAACCCGTGAGCTTTACTGCTAGTGCTGCAGACTGGGCATCAGCGCCAAACTTTAGCTTTCCTACTCGAGCCGCTCGTAGAGCATCTTCGGGTGATACATTCAAAGTGGTATTGATATTAAGAGTGAATAAACAGGGCGGTATTGATAGTGCCCGCGTTGCTCAATCTTCAGGCAATTCAATAGTAGATAAAGAGGCGCAGCGTCAAGTAAGCTCTGGAAAATTCAGACCTTTTACTAAAAATGGCGTGCCAGTCGTCGGTAATGTCACATTACCTGTTACTTATAATGTGCCATAAATACATGATTATTAGTACCAAGCATCGGCGCAATCGCAAATAATCGAACAATGGTAATAAAATACAAAGGAGTCTGACATGGACTTTATGCAATACTGGCAAATCAGCGACATGGTGACAAAAACTTTGTTCTTTTTGTTGCTTGCTTTATCTATTCTTTCTTGGGTGACAGGCATCATTCGTGTGCTACAAAGCCGCAAATTGGCCGCCAATGTTGCAGATGATTTGAGTCAACAGATTCAAGTAAAGCAGGCTGAGATGATAGCAGCAGATGCCACTACTCGCCGTTTGGTTACTGAGCAGATCTTGCTCAAGCATATTGGTCGTTACCGTTTTGCCAGTGAGCGCGGCTTACCTATTCTTGGGACGACAGCCGCAATTGCGCCATTTATCGGTTTGTTTGGGACGGTATGGGGAATTTTTCATGCGCTACATAACATTGGCATGAGTGGGCAAGCAGGCTTGGGACAAGTAGCAGGGCCAGTCGGTGAGGCACTTATCATGACAGGTTTGGGGATCGCCGTGGCGATTCCAGCCGTGGTATTTTATAACCTTGCAGTGCGTATCAATCGCCGTGTGATGTATCACGCCAACGATAGAGCGCATGACTTATTGGCACGTTCTGCCAAAATGGTCGTTACCCAGCAGCCGTTAACGGACAGCAAATCGACTGTTACCCAAGATTCGTTAGCAAAGGGTATGCACTCAAACACAGCAGATGCTCAGCAAGTGACTCATTATCATAGTTCAGCCGCGTCGCAGCCTTAACGATTATCCATTGATGGGACAGTCCGTTAGGCGATAGTCAAGCGAGCTATATTGCGAATAACCAAATGTATTGAGAGTAATTATGGCATTTCAATTGGGTGATGATGACAGTCAAAGCATGAGTGAGATGAACCTCATTCCGCTTATCGACATCATGCTGGTATTGATGATTATATTTCTATTGACGGCGACCGTACTGAATCCGACAGTGCCACTAGAGTTACCGAAGACCAGCGCTGCGTTAAATGAGGCGCCACCAGAGGCTATTCAAATTAGCATCGATAAAGACGCAGGGATATTTTGGGACAGCGATGCGATTAGCATGGAGGAGTTAGAGGCACGGTTACAGCAGCAAAGTGCTGGAGGTAAAGACCCCTCTGTACAATTGCGTGCTGACAAAGACAGTAAGTATGACACGGTCGCTCAAGTGCTAGCCGCTGCCAGTCAAGCAGGACTTACAAAGATAGCCTTTGTCAATGAATAAGGTGAGTCTATAAAAGACATGATTATCATATGATGTTCGCTAGATAGCCAACCAACCATCAAAAAGGTAGCTAATATAATAATAAAACAAAAATAATAAACTTTTCTCCAGCCTCAATGAGTACTTAAACCTCAAATTAAGTACTCATTGGGGTTTTCTTTTTACCAGCCATAGCCAAAGGGATGATAGCCGTAACCGAAGCGCCCAGGCCCGTAGCCAAACGGATAAGGCGAACGTAGGTAATCGAGATCACGTTGACGGATATAGTAGTAACGTCCTTGCGCATAAGCTTCTTCTAGCTTTTCGATGCCTTCGAGCGGACAAACGGGCTGCCAGTCGTAGCCTTCGCGACCAAGTTTATAAGCATTGAGCTCGGTGCAGTAGCTTTTGAGACCTTGCTGTCGTCCTTGCTCCCATTGTATGCGGTTGGGCATGGGACCACCTACCTTTGCGCAGCTATCAGCGTAATGACCGAAATAAGCACCTGAACGCCCTTGTAAGCCATCAGCATAGCCGACTTCTTGCCAGTTGCTTTCTTGACATTGCTGCGGGGTAAGATTTTGCGTCGTTGCACAGCCTGATAGGGTAAATAAGGCAGCGCCTACTAGCGAGAGGGTGAGCCCAGTTTTACTCATGAGTTTATGGACACATTTGCTCGCTAGTGAAGCGGTCGATGAGTTTCGCTTAAGAAGATAATTCATAATAAACCTGCGCGCGTTTAAAATTATGGTTTATCATAGCACTTTTTGATGCTGACAACTTTTTGTATCTCATTATTACGCTGTTTTTTATTCGAGCTAAGTGTTTGATCTATTAGCACATATAGCCAAACCATCGAGATTCGAAAACGTGAGTGGTTGGTGATTATCAACTCATCATGCTTGATTTTTAACGGTTCGTGCTCATTATAAGCTTCTATATAGTAGCCAGTATTTAGACAATCATTTATGAAACAGATGCTCATTAGAACGCTACTGGTTAAAAAATGACTGGTTAAAAAGTTACTGCTCAAACAATCAGTGATTGCTTTTTTATAGTTAGCTGGGTAATCACTGTCTTTGTTGTAGCCTGTTGTATAGATAGTAGTGGTTTTATTTTTTAGTACATTTTTATTTATCCAAAAGGTCGGATCATCATGGGAACATTCATTGGCGTTATCATTGTACTATTTGTATTAGGGAGTATGATGGCGCTCAAACCTAACGGTATCGATCAGCGTTTGGATAAGCTGCGCATGACCGCGCGCCGTTTGCAATTGAATCCAAAGCTGGTGAGTTGCCCTGATTGGATCAAAGGTAAAGACAACGAATATGGGCGTGGAATGTTAGGTCAATACTGTTTAGTGTTAGATGATGTGCAGCTGCCGCACACACGCTATCAAGTGATTGATGGGCAATGGCGACCAGATAGTAGTTTTGTCGATACAAGCAAAGATGATGTTAAGCTCACGATTCCGAGTGCGATTCGTGCTAATAACAGCACTAATAATACGATTGTCAAAAAGACCAATTTTAGCTTGGATAAAGCGCCGCTAGATTTGCCAGTCAGTATTGAGCCATTTGTTAAAGGTTTGCTGACTAAGGCGAATAGTATCGTGATTTATTGGGAAGATATCGCTTATGTGCGTCCTTCATCCAATCCTGCTTATCAGCAAAAATTGATTGAAGCAGATTTGTTGGTGCTCAAAAAACAGCTTGAACAATGGGCGTCAGAGATGCAAAAGCGCCTATAAAACGGCTACAAGGTAGAAAATAATTTTTTAATCTCCATTTATAAGCAATATGCAAGCACTTTTGGCAAACTCTCAGTCATTTACAGTTGACAGTGTAACGCTTAGCAGTGTAACGTCTTTATAACTGACTCTTTATCTTATGGTTATTGTTTGTTTTATAAACGTTTTTTTAAGCAGCTATTACTATAATGATTCACCGCGCTACTATAACTCACAATTATAAATTGCCATGCTGCTGTATTTATTCTTACTTTTAATTTACTCATATAATAATGGTGTCGTCACATATGGCAAAAACCGCAACCAAAAAAAGTCCAGCGCCCGCTGCTGGTAATCCCAAAGGCAGTCCAAAGGGCAAGTCTTTGGTGATTGTAGAATCACCTGCCAAGGCAAAAACAATCAATAAATACCTTGGCGATGACTTTATCGTGCGCTCCAGTATTGGTCATGTCCGTGATCTACCAGTTGGCGCAAGCAAAAGTGCAAAAAAACCAACAACGACCAAAAAAGATGACAGTCTAAGCAAAGAAGAAAAAACCCAGCAAGCCTTGGTACGGCGCATGGGCGTCGATCCAGAACATGACTGGGCAGCAGTTTATGAAGTATTACCAAATAAAACTAAGGTCATTAAAGAGCTTAAAGCCTTAGCTAAAGACGCTGACAAAATCTATCTGGCAACGGATATGGATAGAGAGGGGGAGGCGATTGCGTGGCATCTTAAAGAAGTCATCGGCGGCGCTGACAGTAAGTATGAGCGTGTGGTTTTTAACGAGATTACCAAATCAGCCATTCAAAATGCCTTTAAGCAGCCATCCAAACTCGATATCGACCGTGTCAATGCCCAACAAGCGCGGCGCTTTTTAGACCGTGTCGTTGGCTTTATGGTATCGCCGCTGCTGTGGCAAAAGGTTGCTCGCGGTCTCTCTGCAGGTCGCGTTCAGTCCGTTGCTATGCGTCTGGTCGTAGAAAGAGAACATGAAATTCGCGCCTTTATACCAGAAGAGTATTGGCAAATTCATGCCGATACTCACGTTGCCAGTAGCAAAAAGGACGCTGAGCAAATTGCGATTCGCTTAGAGGCGACCAAGCAAGGCGGCAAAACGCTTAAGCTTGTCAATAAAGAGCAGACTGATAAAGTCTTAGCAGTGCTTAACTCAAGCGACTTTATCGTCAAAGAGCGTGAAGAGAAGCCAACGCAATCGCGTCCGAGTGCGCCGTTTATCACCTCGACATTACAGCAAGCAGCCAGCACACGATTGGGCTTTTCAGTTAAAAAGACCATGATTTTGGCGCAGCGCTTATACGAAGCGGGTCATATTACTTATATGCGTACCGACTCGACTTTCTTATCTGGTGATGCACTTGCTGCGGTACGTGGCTATATCGAAGACAGCTATGGCGCAAAATACGTACCCGAAAAGCCAAATTTCTACGGCAACAAACAAGGCGCACAAGAGGCGCATGAGGCGATTCGTCCATCTAACGTCAATATGAAGTCAACGCAGCTTAAAGGGGTCGAGCGTGATGCCATCCGCCTGTACGAGCTGATTTGGCGTCAGTTTGTCGCTTGTCAGATGCTGCCAGCAAAATACTTGTCAGTGAATCTATTCGTCGCTGCCAATGATGTCGAGCTAAAAGCACGTGGTCGTACGTTAGTATTTGATGGTTACACCAAGGTTATGCCACCGGCAAAAACTGACGATACCTTATTACCAGATGTGAAAAAAGGCGATAAATTAATACTAGATAAGCTCGATCCGAGTCAGCATTTCACCAAGCCGCCACCGCGCTATACCGAGGCAAGTTTGGTGAAAGAGCTTGAGAAAAAGGGCATTGGTCGTCCATCAACTTATGCGTCTATCATCTCGACCATTCAAGATCGCGGCTATGTGAAGCTTGAGAACAAGCGCTTGTTTGCTGAAAAAATGGGTGATATCGTCACCGACAGACTGACTGCAAGCTTTCCAGATTTGATGGATTATACCTTTACCGCCGCACTAGAGGACAAGCTTGACCATGTCGCAGAAGGTGATACAGATTGGAAAGATGTCCTCGATAATTTCTATGGCGACTTCAAAACAACGCTTGATCGCGCCAAAGAAAAAGACGGCATGCGTCCAAATGATCCAACTGACGTACCAGACGTGCATTGCGATCTTTGCGATCGTCCAATGCAATTACGTACTGGCTCAACGGGTGTATTCTTAGGGTGTACTGGCTATAATTTACCGCCAAAAGAGCGCTGTAAAGGCACTAAGAATTTAATGCCCGTCGAAGCTTTTGCCAATCTTGATGAGGCAGAAGGTGATGATGAAGCGGCAGAAGTTCGCGATTTGATGGAGAAAAAGCGTTGCCCGAAATGTAGCACGGCAATGAATGGTTATATCGTCGATGGCGGTCTGAAACTGCATGTGTGTGGTAATAATCCTGATTGTGATGGTTATGTCTTAGAAGAAGGCAAATTCGAAGTGCCTGGCTCTGATTCTCCAACCATTGACTGTAATAAGTGCGATGGACAAATGGAGCTAAAGACGGGACGTTTTGGTCCTTACTTCGCTTGTCAGCAATGTGATAATACGCGTAAAGTGCTAAAAACAGGCGAAGCCGCACCGCCGCGCATGGATCCCATTCATCTGCCAGAGCTGAAATCAAACAAGCACGATGATTACTTTATCTTGCGTGAAGGGGCAGCTGGGATGTTCTTGGCGGCGTCTAAATTCCCGAAAGTACGCGAGACACGCGCACCAAAGCTGGCTGAGCTACGCGAAATCAAAGATAAAATGGAAGATAAATTCCAGTATTTGTTTGAAGGTCCAGATGAAGATCCAGATGGTAATCCCACCATCTTACGCTGGTCACGTAAGAAGAAAGAGCAATATATCGGCTCTGAGAAAAATGGCAAGGCCACACGTTGGGGTGTGTATTGGCGTAATGGCAAATGGGTAGAGGAGTAAGTCTGTCTTACTTTTATCATCAATCGCTTTAAATAAAAAAACCTCTTAGATAATCTAAGAGGTTTTTTTGTGCTATTCATAGTTGTGCTATCAATAACAGCTAAGTTCAGATGCTATTAGTTCTTTTCGATGATACCGCAAGCAACGCGGTCGCCTGCATTACCAGCTGGTTGGCTAGTATAGTCATCAGCACCGCTATGCACGATAAAGGCTAGACGATTAACGCTATATTTACCAGCATCAGCGACAGAGATTTTCTTATTCACATAGTTAATAGTAGCCACGCCATCTGCATTGGCAGTCAGATTAGGCAAGTCGCCAGCATGACCATTCATATCATCAGGATTAGAGTGAGGCTTATTGTCAGGATTAAAGTGACCACCTGCCGCTTTGCCCATATCAGCACAGCTGCCTGTTTCGTGAATATGTAATGATACTGTTTTGCCCGGCTGCAAATTCATCAGCTTACCGTAAACTTGTACGCCGCCATCAACTGGACGTAAGAATACTTGACCCACTTCATTTTTATTACCAGCGACTGCATTAATAGTAGATTTTAAGGCGGGTTGGCTAAGTGGATTGCCAGTTTGCATTTGACCTTCGACCGTTTGGCAACCCGTCATTACTAACGCTGAACCACATAATAGCGCACTTGCAAGCATCGTCTTATTCATTGTTTTCTCCAATGGTTTTTAATGTTTAGTTATTTTTGATACAAAGCTAACTCTTAAATGTTTAGAGGTAAGTGTTTTTTGATTTCTATAAACATTCGTTAATATCGTTATCAGTATAGCTAAGGATTAGATATAGTTATTCATCAAATGCGCAACAATCGGTTAATAAATGTAAGTATCGTATGGGTTTGAAAATTGTTTACGGTATTTTCTTTACTTCGTTTTGCCATACTAAAGTTTCGCCTGATTCTAACTTTTGAGTAAGGAGATAGCTGGATTCAGAATTATCAGAAGGATTAGATACTCTCTGCGTATCAAGATTGATCAGTGTTAACTGACTAGAACTATAAAGCATTAGGCGGCTAAGACTTGATTCAATATCATCAATGTCATCACCACACCCTACCATCGTTGAAGGGTTGCCACCAATTAGCAACGTTTGATTAGTAGATAAAGCATAAGACCCACCAGCCCCATTGCATCCGACAGAAAATCCAATACCTTGGCTAAAACTACTTTGCTGAGGATTGCTATAATCATGTGAACCAAGCCTGTAGTTTGCAGTAATAGGTACATCTGGACGATTAAATTTATTAATAGTTTTATTGGTATCGTCAGTTGCACTAATAAGACGCCATTGGTATCGCTCTAATAATTCATTGATAAGCGGTATGCCCGCCACAGGATATTCAGGCTTGGGCGTACCCGAAAAAATCAGTGTTTTTCCTTTATTGGTTTTTAGAGCCAGCTGTTTTAATGTCTTGTTAGAACTCTGTGCAGAGTTTGCTAGTACTGGATCAAATCTGAAAGCTGTATCTGAATAGGGTATAAAAACACTATTTACGACATTTCCTGTTTTGTTTTTGATTGTGTTTTTATTACTCAAGTTTTCGATAATTGAATGGTTTACTGTGGTGCAGTTATCAGATGGTTCGCTGACATTGATTTGCCCGTAAAGGTAAGGTAATGGTAACCACATATCAAAAGAAACTTGGTGACGTTGACAGCCTTCTGTAAATGTTAAAAGGCTTGGATGTACCTCCATTATCAAAGGCAGCTTTTGGTTAAAAGCCTTGATTCGACCCTTATCATCGCTGACATAGGTTAATTGCCACTCATATTTTGTGGTGGTTTGAAACAGTCTGGATTCGAGCGTGGTCGCTGACCAGTTTTTATCGTCGATGACGGTCCTGGTTTGTGCTGAATGATTAAGGCTGTTGGTTTGGCAGCCTAACAAAGCGAGGGGTAGTAATGTGCTTATTACAACTAGAGGTACCCTTAAATGATTTAACATTGCACTTTCCTAATTAATAAACATTTGTCTAAAATATAGCATAAGGTATTATTAAGAGTGGTCTTTATTTTTGCCAAAAAAAAGCCGCCCATCGTTATGATGAGCGGCTTTCTGATTTATAAGACTGGATTAGTAACTAATCAGATTAGTTATGCAGCGCTTTGCTTGAGGTTTTATCAACCGTCACTTTAGCTGGTTTAAGCGGCACTGGCATACTGACCAAGGCTACTTTTAATATCTCATCAATCGTTGCCACTGGCTGAATGGTCAGACCAGCTTTCACGTTATCAGGGATATCGGCCAAGTCACGCTCGTTGGTCGCTGGAATCAACACATGCTTGATACCACCTCGATGGGCAGCTAGTAGCTTCTCTTTGAGACCACCGATACGCAGGATTTTACCTCGCAGAGTAATCTCGCCTGTCATGGCGATATCTGGGCGAATGGCAATACCCGTTAATGCTGAAACCAGCGCTGTGGTTAGCGCACCACCAGCCGATGGACCATCTTTCGGCGTGGCACCTTCTGGCATATGGACGTGGACATCAGTCGTCTTAAAGGTTTCGTAGTCGATACCCAAACTGTCTCCGCGAGCACGTACCACGCTCATGGCAGCGCGAATCGACTCTTTCATCACATCACCGAGTGAGCCTGTAAAGCTAAGCTCACCTTTGCCCTTCATCGCCACTGCTTCGATAGTAAGTAGCTCACCACCGACTTGGGTCCACGCAAGCCCAGTAATACGACCAATTTCAGGCTCTTCTTCCGCCAGACCGTAGTCATACTGATGGACACCTAGATAATCATCGATATTTTTGTCATCGACCACAACCAGCTGACGTTCTGCTTTCTTCGGAGCACGTGCGCCATGGGTTTCAACCGAACCGCGAACGACTTTACGGCAGATTTTATTGACTTCACGCTCAAGGTTACGCACACCGGCTTCACGCGTATAGCTACGCACGATGCTATGCAATGCCGCTTCAACAATCTCAATTTCGCCTTCTTTGAGACCGTTATTCTTAATGGCTTTTGGCACCAAGTACTTCTGCGCGATGTTGACCTTTTCTTCTTCGGTATAACCCGGTAGACGAATGACTTCCATACGGTCAAGCAGGGCAGGCGGAATATCCATGCTGTTAGCGGTACAGATAAACATCACTTGCGATAAATCTAAATCCATATCTAAATAATGGTCGTTAAAAGTATCGTTCTGTGAGGGATCTAACACTTCAAGCAATGCTGATGCTGGATCACCGCGGAAGTCTTGCGCCATCTTATCGATTTCATCTAATAAGAATAGCGGGTTTTTAACTTCGACTTTCGCCAATGACTGCACAATTTTACCTGGCATCGCACCGATATAAGTACGGCGATGACCACGAATCTCGGCTTCATCACGCACGCCGCCTAGTGCCATACGTACAAACTTACGACCAGTCGCACGGGCAATCGACTCGCCTAATGAGGTTTTACCAACACCTGGAGGACCGACTAAACAAAGAATCGGACCGCGCAGTTTTTTCACTCTTGATTGCACGGCGAGGTATTCTAAGATGCGATCTTTCACATCTTGCAAGCCATAATGGTCTTCATCTAAGACGGTTTTGGCTTTTTCTAAATTGATGGAAACCTTGGTTGTGGCATTCCACGGTGTGTCCAAAATCCATTCAATATAGTTGCGCACCACTGACGATTCACTCGAGGCAGGTGGCATCATTTTGAGCTTTTTCAGCTCTTGATCCGCTTTTTTGCGCACATCTTCTGGTAAGTCGGCATCTTCTAGACGCTGCTCTAGCTCAGCCACATCATCTTCGCCATCAAACGCACCGTCATTCATATCTGACAGCTCATTTTTAATGGCTTTCATCTTCTCGTTTAAGAAGTATTCGCGCTGATTGTCTTCCATTTGCTGACGGACAGCTTCTTGGATATCTTGCTCGATATTTTGTTCAGCACTCTGCTTAACCAAATATTCGGTTAAGGTGTTGATATGGGTTTTAAGATCATCATTTTCTAAGAATGATTGCTTAATATCTAAATCCATCGACACACGGGTCGATATGAAATAAACCAGCTCAAGCAAGTCATCGATACGTTTTGCCACACGAGTCAGCTCGCGAGCATTACGCAGACGCGCATCTGCATAACTTTCAAACAATGTAGTTAATGCTTGAATCGTGTTTTTCTGCTGGCTCTCATCCATACTGACATCAAGGTCAGCACGCTCAAAGCTTGCCATTAATAATGTATCGTGATTTTCTATAGTATCAACGCGCGCACGATATTGACCTTCGATCAATACTTTGATGCAATTCTCATCACTGTCATGCGGCATGGTACTGACGATACGGCAAACCGTACCGTATTGATACAAGTTATCTTGATCAATGTCTTCAGTCAGCGAGTCTTTTTGTGCCACGACCAAGACTTTATTACCGTACTCAGCCTGTGCCAATTCAACGGCCTTTACCGATGGCTCACGACCGACGAACAAGGCAATCTGCATGTGCGGATAAACGACAACATCGCGCAATGCCAGTAGTGGTAAATAGTTTTCTGTACCGTCACCTTTTATACTATCGTCTTTTGCTTCATCGTCTTCAATAGTGTTGTCGTCATCATTATCTTTATCATCACTATTTTTGCTATCACCATCTTCAACGCGATCAGCTGTTATAGCTACATCACCTGTCGCATCGTCAGGCGCGCTGTCTCGCTCTTGATCATCAGCAACAGTAGATGAAACGTCGACATCGATGTCGATATTGTCTTGGGCAATTTTATGTTCACTCATATATTCTTCCTCGTTCACCAGACTTGTAAAGTCAAGTTCGTGGTTCATGTTTAGATAAATGGTGCTCACCGATAAAATTGCAAGGCTTGTAGGCAAAGTCACACGCTTATCTGCGCAAAATAGTTGTATCTATCTAAAGACTGCGAGTCATATTGTTATTCATAATTTTAAATATTAGCTGAAATTCAATGTATACAGAGCATGGGTAATAAGTGCATAGCTAACACCTATTGGGTTCTGTGCGTAGGATTTGTGTGCAAAATAAGGTAAACTGACGCGCGTCTTAAACGGTGGTTTTAGCGTCAAGCGGTTTAGAGACGAGGGTGATATCCATCATCCATGAGATATTAATAGGTCTTAATCAGACTATAGCAGACAGAATAAGAGGCAATATATGACCATCAATGCGGTACTGCTGGCAGTCATCATCATGCTAGGGCTGTCTTTGGCGCGTGTACACGTGGTACTCAGCTTATTAATCGGTGCGCTGGCAGGCGGACTCATCGCTGGTTTGGGTATGACCGATACTTTGAATGCCTTTCAAGAAGGTATCCGAAATGGCGCACAAATTGCGCTGTCATATGCGCTGCTTGGGGCTTTTGCAGTGGCGATTGCGCATTCAGGATTGCCACAGTCACTGGCAGGGGCGGTGATCAAACGCATTGATGCGGGCGGCACCAGTGGCATGATTAAATACATGCTGTTTGCAGGTTTAATCACCATGAGCTGCTTTAGCCAAAACTTAATCCCTATTCATATTGCCTTTATTCCATTGTTAGTACCGCCATTATTGCTCGCCTTCAATCGCATGCACATCGATAGACGTTTAATTGCTTGTTTGCTGACTTTTGGTCTTGTGACCACTTACATGTTTATTCCGTATGGCTTTGGCGATATTTATCTCAATCAAATCATGCTGAAAAACGTCGGCGAAGCAGGCATTGATATCAGTAACATCTCAGTCACCAAAGCCATGGCAATTCCCGCTTTGGGTATGTTTGTAGGCTTACTCGTCGCCGTATTTATCAGCTACCGTAAACCGCGCCAGTATCAGCAGCTAGCAATTGATAAAGCTGCGCATGATGAAGTGTTAGAGGGTGACGCGTTAAGCAAAACCGCAGCTGGTGCGCAAACACAAAGCAAGATGAAAACGTTGGTGGCGCTAGCCGCAATTGTGACGGCATTTGTGGTGCAGATGTATACTGACTCACTTTTGCTTGGCTCAATGTTTGGCTTTGGCGTCTTTATGGCGACGGGCGTCGTTAAATGGAGTGAAGCCGATACAGTCTTTAATGACGGTATCAAATTGATGGCGATGATTGGCTTTATTATGATTACCGCACAAGGCTTTGCGGAAGTTATGAAAGCGACTGAGCAGATTCAGCCATTAGTTGATGGTGCCGCGTCATTATTCGCAGGTAATAAAGCGATAGCTGCATTTATTATGCTGTTAATTGGTTTAATTGTGACCATGGGTATTGGTTCGTCATTCTCGACCATTCCTATTTTGGCTGCGATTTATGTACCGCTATGTATCTCGTTAGGGTTTTCGCCATTGGCAACCGTGGCGATTATTGGTACGGCTGGCGCGTTGGGCGATGCAGGTTCTCCAGCATCAGATTCGACTCTTGGACCTACTTCTGGTCTAAACATCGACGGTCAGCATGACCATATCAAGGACAGTGTGGTGCCGACATTCTTGCATTACAACATTCCATTATTGATATTTGGTTGGATTGCGGCGATGGTGTTGTAGGCTATCAAAGTTAAGTAGAGATTGGTGTAGGCTGGGTTTTTAACCCAGCTTTAAAATATCAATTACCTTGTTATTAAACTGATTCTCTACGAAAAAATCGCCTTAAAACAAATAAATAGACCTGCCAAAAGCAAAGAAATAAAAATAGTAAAGAGGACAAAAACGTCCAAAAAATCATCCCACTTAATGACGGCGGTGCATGCATCGCCATCATACCGAAACCAAATAAAAATAAAATGCTAGTCCCGAGCATAGTGAAAAACTTCCAGCGACTATCCATATATACATCCATAGTCACCAGTAAGCTTAAATGAAACAGCATTGCCATTATTAATATAACGACTAATTCTATAGGATAGGGATGCGGAAGAGGAATATTCTGAACGTGAAGTAAATAGGGATCTGTGCTAAAACCTAAAGTGATAATAAGACCGACGAAAATGATCCACAAGATAGCAAAAACTACCCTTAGTGGTTTTGAGCGAAAGTAGCTCATTGTTGTCTTTGCAAATCCTCTATGGGTCTTTATTGTCATTTTCAAAATCTTTTATCCCATCATTCAAACCACGCAAAAACGCATCACTTTGTGCGAGCAACTCATTCAAGCGTTCTTCATTGACTAGCCGTGTCATCTCATCAGAGCTAAAAGGTTGCTCTTGACTGTAGTAACGCAACTCTCTAGCATCCTCGCTACCTAACGCTTGCAAATATTCATCCACATTATCAGCGCTGGATTCTTTTTTATCAGATTGTTTATCGTCTTTCATCAAAACCACCTTATGCCGCTTGGTGTAATTAAACCATCTAGTGGCACATCCCACGGTTGCCGCCGTAATTGTTCGACTACTTGGAAGTCATAACACCAGCCAATTTTTAACGGCTTTTTCGCCCCTGACCGATAGCCTTTGCCTAACGTCGTGTCATAAAAGCCGCCACCCATGCCCATACGATTGCCGTTGAGGTCTACTGCCACGAGCGGACAGATAATCACATCCAATTCTCGCGCCCAAAGTAATCGGCGATGATGGTTTTGCTTCATGCCTAAGCTATGAATGCGAGTCGGTATGTTTAACAGCTTTGATTGATAAATAGGCACAAAGCGCAGACGTTTATCATCATTACCATTTCTAGTACGACCGAGCGAACCAACCACAGGCAGATAAGGTAAATAGCCTAAGCGTTGACACCAGTCTAATATTGGCTGAGTAGGTAGCTCACCAAAGCCATCGTAATATAAGCCAATACGCGCACGCGGAGGTAAGCGCTGTTGCAACTTGATTAAATGCAAGCTTGCAGACTGAGCATATTGTCTGCGTGTGCCATCACTTAATTGGCGGCGCTGGCGGGTAAATAGCCGTCTGGGCGGATTACTCACTGTAGATATCTGAGACTCAGAATTTTTTAACTCAGGATGCATAGATAGACTATCCAATAATGTATTAAATTGATGATGGCTGTTGCTTTTAGAGAGCTGCAATGGCTATTTGTGAATATTCAACACGGTCTAGTCATGCTATCATAACGCCACTTTACCGCGTATTTTCCTTTATGTGCAGCGTGTGTTGCACTTTTTTCGAAGCAGCTATACAACAAACCATCAAAGAGGGTAGTTATGTCGACACAGAATCAGGCAACTCGTATCGAAAAAGATACCATGGGCAACGTGGAAGTCCCAGCTGACGCTTATTGGGGTGCGCAAACCCAGCGTAGCCGTGAAAACTTCAAAATCGGTGGCGAGCCTTTGCCGCGTCCAATGATTGAAGCAATGGCACTGGTCAAAAAAGCCGCTGCAATTACTAATGCGAGCCTTGAGCGTATTGAAGGCGATAAGCGCGACCTAATCGTACAAGCCGCTGACGAAATCATCAATGGTGGCCTAACCGATCAGTTCCCATTGGTTGTATGGCAGACGGGTTCTGGTACGCAGTCAAACATGAACATGAACGAAGTGTTGGCCAACCGTGCCAACGAAATCGCTGGTTCTGAGCGCGGTAGCTACACGCCCATTCACCCAAATGACCATGTAAACCATGCACAGTCTACCAACGACAGTTTCCCAACGGCGATTCGTGTTGCCGCTGCGCGTGAAATCAACGGTTTATTGATTCCAGCCGTGAAAGCACTACGTGATACCTTGGCTGCTAAAGCGAAAGAATTTGATAGCATTGTTAAAATTGGTCGTACGCATTTACAAGACGCGACGCCTTTGACTTTAGGTCAAGAATTTAGCGGCTATGTAAGTCAACTTGACCATTCATTGACTCGTATCGATAACGCGCTACAAGGTCTATATGAATTGCCACTAGGCGGTACTGCGGTTGGTACGGGTCTAAACGCGCATCCTGATTATGCCGTAACCGCTGCTGAGCAATTAGCGACATTGACTGGCTTGCCATTCGTCACCTCACCAAATAAGTTTGAAGCACTAGCGGCTCGTGATGCCGAAGTATTTGCTTCAGGCGCACTAAAAACCCTAGCAGGCAGCTTAAACAAAATCGCTAACGACGTCCGTTGGTTAGCCTCAGGTCCTCGTTGTGGTCTAGGTGAATTGACGATTCCTGAAAATGAGCCAGGCTCATCTATTATGCCGGGTAAAGTAAACCCAACCCAGTCAGAAGCAATGACCATGGTTGTCGCTCAAGTGATGGGTAACGATGTCACTATCAGCATGGCAGGCGCATCAGGTAACTTTGAGCTTAACGTTTACAAGCCAGTGATTGCCTTTAACTTGTTGCAATCTATCAAGCTACTTGGCGATGCATGCAACAGCTTTAACGAAAACTGTGCCGTTGGTATCGAGCCAGTCAAAGACAAAATCGATGACTTTTTGCATAACTCGTTGATGCTAGTGACTGCGCTTAACCGTCATGTTGGTTATGAGAATGCTGCGAAAATCGCTAAAACTGCGTATAAAGAAAACAAAACGTTGAAGCAAGTTGCGGTTGAGCTAGAGCTGTTAACTGAAGCGCAGTTTGATGAGTGGGTTATCCCTGCTGATATGGTAAACCCTAAGTAAGCTATTTAATAGTTTCTTAGAATAGTAAAAAGACCTTGTCGTGTTGCAAGGTCTTTTTTTGTTGACGTTTTTGAAGTATTGAATTAGCAATAAAAAGATGTAGAAATAGCGTGACCTTCTAATTGTAAAAGCTGAGTCGTTAGGTTGCTTTAGGCCTTCAATTTCTACTAGATATTAAAAAATCCATTCATACTAAGGCGATTTTAAACTTAACCTGCAACAACAATGATTAGGTTGATCAATAGAAGTAGTATATAAAAAGTGATGAGTAGCCAAGATTCTTTATAAACACGTAACATTATTCTACGTGCTGAATTTGGCATGGGAGTAAAAGTCTTATATATAGGTTTGCCTTGATCGTCATATTCAGGGGGAGGTTTATATCCTTGTACTTTCAAGTTTTTTTCAGCTAGCTCTCTGATAGTAGGATTAGACAATAATTTTTCATAAGTATGAAGATCAAGCTCGACATTTTGAACTTTAAGCTTTACAGTTATGATATTCAAACATGTAGCAATACTTGGGTCTAGCCTTTTCAACTTTTTACGATAACGTCTCGGACTCATACGAAATGATTTGTAGTAAATCATTTCTGCTTTTTCAATTATCTTAACCTGCTCAAGCATCAAACGTTGGCTGTAATCTAGTTTTTGTCTTAACATAATATTTGATTTAAACCTAAGTAACATGCTCATAATAAACTGTAAATATAGTTCTAGAAATATCTATCAAAACAATCAAAATTAATTTTTTATTTATAGTAGATAATACAAATAAATACGATCCACATAAAGACTAAAATTATAAGAAAATCTATATCAATTACAGAAATTATATCAAGACTATGAAGTAATTTTTGTTGTAAAAG
Source organism: Psychrobacter sp. UBA6739 (assembly GCF_002453835.1). Taxonomy (NCBI): domain Bacteria; kingdom Pseudomonadati; phylum Pseudomonadota; class Gammaproteobacteria; order Moraxellales; family Moraxellaceae; genus Psychrobacter; species Psychrobacter sp. UBA6739. The sequence goes on along the minus strand of NZ_DKHR01000055.1, from coordinate 31,354 downwards.
TAAGGCTAGTTTTGAACAGCTTAAAATAATTGACTATGTTGAAATAGCTTGTTAAAAAAAGACCTTATCACATCACGCGGTAAGGTCTTTTTTATATCAAAACTCTAAGCTTGATTAGAACTTATACAGCAAACCAAGCGTCGAAGTTGACTCAGTACGCGAGTCAACCATTGGGCTATCATATTGCTCATTTGGCAGATAGCTTAAGCTTTGATTGGCAAACAATGCCCAACGTTCATTGAAATCATAGTTGGCACTAATATTAACGTAAGGATTCAAGCTCGAATTGGACTTATAAGCGGCGACGCCAGTTTCCGCTGACTCTTTTTCACTGACACCATAATAGTATTCATTATAGTCAGCATCGTTGTATTCAAAGCCAATGCTTGGATAGACCGTTAGCTTGTCTTTTGTAATTCTAGCAAGATAGGTCAAGCGGGCAGTATTGCCACCACTACGGTCTAAAACATCAGTCGCGATTTGAGCACGGAAACCACCGACGGGCGTGCGGCGCAAATAAGTTAGACCAGCAGCGACTGATGCTTCACGCTCATCAAGACCTTGTAATGCACCTCTAGCATCATCAGGATCGAAATCGTTGCCAGCGAGCTGAGCATAAGCCGACAGCTGATTTTTACCATCATTAATGATATAAGCACCCGCTTGAGCGCCGCGCACATAGAATCTATTGTTGTCATAAAAGGCGCCTGGCAACACACGCACATCGAGGCTGTCTTCCATATCGTAGGCTGAGTTGACGGCTATGACGTTGACGCCCACGCTTAATACAGCGTCTTGGTCAGTAGGTAAATTGTCCTTAAAAAGTGCAGCATTGGACATACTGGCGACACTAAATAACGCGGTAGCCGTTAATGCGCTAAGCATGACGCGCGTAGAAATATGAGGTAGCGCTACAGGTTTAAACATAATAGAGTCTCGTGAATGGATGAAATAATTGGAGGCAATCGTGTATAGTCAAGAAATTTTAGAATCGCTACAAGGCGACCGACCGCAGATAGTAAACTGAGTACATCTAGGGCGGGTAACACCGTAGCGGTTTAAAAGCGCTCTGACTTATAGCAAGAAGCGAGCAAGGAAAACCTAACCAGTAAGCTGTTATCATGAACTATTTAGCAATGATAAATAACTATGAAGGTTTACTCAATGGTTTTTAATACTTGTAGTATTTGATCATGAATATCTTGCCACCACCAAATAAAGCCAATGCTAATCAGTAGCATAATTAACCATGGTAGTAATTGCCAAATAAGGATAGATTTGGTCGGTGTTTCTTGTTCACTAAGGTGGCTGTGATTAGCATGAGTATTTAAGTGTGAGTTTACAGCAGAGTCGGGGTGGAAACTGCTTTTATTGTCAAAACCGACAGTATTAAAGTGCTCATTATTAGCAAGAGAATCACTATCGCTGCTTACTGGAAAATTGATATAAGTCGTTCGATAACGGTCGTCATAAGTAGCTGGGTTAGGCGTATTCTGTAACGCTATTGTCATACGCTGACGGTAGGCGATTGCGAATGCCAGTGCAATCACTAAGCCAGTCACCGCGCCGCCGATATGCCCCGCATTGTCGATACCCGGTACGGCAAAACCATAAACTAGGTTGATGCCCATGATAAATATCAAGCTCTTAAGATTGAGCACCATACCATTGACCGATATTTTAAACAGTGCGGCTATTAATAGTGCTGCGCCGATACCCATGATGCCACCTGACGCCCCAGCCGATAGACCCGGTTGACCAGTTCCTTCTACAATACTGTGCCACGTGACATAGTTATTCAGTAAGTTGCCCCCGATCGCCGCCAGTAAAAACAATGCCAAAAACTTGGCTGAGCCAAACATCGGCTCGGCAATCTGCCCAAAGAAATACATGGCAAATCCATTAAACAATAAATGCATCAAGCCGATGTGTAAAAAGGCACTGCTGACCAAGCGCCACGGCTCATCGCCCATGGTAAATGGCAATGCATTGGCACCCCATTTCAAGAGCGCCTCAGTCGATGGATTATTGGCGTCGACGCCTGTCAGTACTTGCATGATGAATAACCCAATAAAGCTGGCTAGTAACAGCGTGGTGACAGGGGCTGTTTTTAATAATTGTTGAATGGTCATAAAGGTGAGATATCATTAGAATGTTATAAATAGAGTATAAAGGGTATGGTCAAATAATGTCATACATCTGCATGACATTATGATTTGATGAGTAGTACTTTTAAAAAATTAGTACTCTTAATAGTGGATCGTTTTAACGACCGTTTTAATGACAAATTTAACGACAAATTTAACGATTAGCAACTTTGAGGTTCTCATAAGTGCCTTTTACCAATATATCAGTGGTGACATTATTGATATCAGTGTGACCACAGAATGCCATCGATAGATCGCATTCTTTATGGATGATTTCCAGCGCACGTCGCACGCCATCTTCGCCATAAGCGCCCAGACCGTAAAGAAAAGCGCGACCAATCATCGTGCCTTTTGCACCCAATGCGCGCGCTTTTAGTACATCCTGACCCGAGCGAATACCGCTGTCTAACCACACCTCGATATCGCTATTTTCAGCATGCACCGCTTGTACGATATCGGATAGGGCAGATATGGAAGAGAGGGCGCCATCTAATTGACGACCACCGTGGTTTGAGACGACCAGTGCATCGGCACCGCTACGAGCAGCCATAATGGCATCTTCAGGTTCCATGATACCTTTAATAATTAATTTGCCGCCCCACATATCTTTGATGCGCGCCACATCATCCCAGCTCAAGCGCGGATCAAATTGCTCTTCCGTCCAAGCGGTGAGAGAAGATAAGTCGTCCACTCCTTTTGCATGACCGACGATATTGCCAAAGCTATGACGTTTGGTGCCCAGCATATTCATACACCACTGAGGCTTGGTCATCAAGTTGACGATATTGGCAAGTGTGGGTCTAGGCGGTGCAGACAAGCCATTTTTGATGTCCTTATGGCGCTGTCCCAGCACTTGTAAATCCGCGGTAAGAATCAACGCCGAACAATTGGCATCTTTCGCCCGCTGAATCAAATTGGCTACATAGTCATGATCGCGCATCACATATAGCTGAAACCAAAAGGGCTTGCTGGTATGGGTGGCGATATCTTCGATAGAGCAGATACTCATGGTCGATAGCGAAAACGGCACGCCGAATTTTTCTGCTGCCCGAGCGGCATGAATCTCGCCATCCGCCCACATCATACCGGTAAAGCCAGTGGGCGCGATGGCGACGGGCATTTTTACTTCTTCACCAATCATCTGGGTTGCTAGACTGCGATTGTCCATATCTACCAATACCCGCTGCCGTAATTTGATACGGTCAAAGTCGGTTTCATTGCTACGATAAGTCGTCTCAGTCCATGAGCCTGAATCGACATAATCATAAAACATACGCGGTACTTTACGTTCGGCAACGCGGCGCAGGTCTTCAATTTCAGTAATTTTGCTCAAATTTTTCATTATGTTCTCACTACATCGTTTTTTATTGTTGGTTTGCTATGTATGATTGCATGAAAAGTTGCTGTAAATCCATGACTGAAAATGGATAGTTTAATCGTGTTGATGGTGTCAAAATCACCGGAATAGTGGTGGCAAATTCCATCATCAATGGTTCATCGAAATGAGCGATATCGACCTGTTGATAGGCAATCGGCTGTACGGCTTGAAATTGAACCAGCACTTGCTTCGCGATGTCGCACAAATGACAGCCAGACGTTCCAAGTAACCACCATTTATCATTATTTTCAGCATGACCAAGATTGGGGTTTGCAGCAACCATACGTTCCCGTAAGGCTTTTATATTATTATCATCGTACATATTTATTCTCTTGTCTTAATACTTGTCACAAAGTTTCGGTTTTTAGGACTTCATTTGCCAGCATAAATACCGCCTGATCTTGTTTACGTAGACTCTATGGCATGATAAAGAAGTGGGGTAAATAATGACAGCGATTGTGAGATTAGGTAAGATGACCTGCTGTTTTTAATTACTGGCTCTTCAGCTCATCTTATCTTATTACCTTTTCAATCACTTGGATATCGCGCATGGCAAGTTTTGGCAAATTTTTCAAACGATTATTGATGGCAATCATGCTATTGGTCGTCGCATTTCATGTATTAGTCGCTGGGCTACTATTAATTTGGAAAACGCAGCCGATTAATAACAGCATGTTTATGCTGACTCATCGTTTGACGGGTGGTACTGTCACCCAAACTTGGGCGGAATACGATGCCATCGCAAAATCTGCCAAACAAGCCGCGATAGTGAGTGAGGATTCGACATTTAGTCAGCACAATGGTTTTGATTTCAAAGGCATTGAGGCGGCACGTAAGAAAAATGAAGAGACGGGTAAGATGTCCGCTGGTGGCTCGACGATTACCCAGCAGCTAGCAAAAAACTTATTTTTGACCTCGCATCGCTCGTATGTTCGTAAAATTGAGGAAGCGATTATCACTGTCATGATTGAGACATTATGGGACAAGCAGCGTATCTTGACTGCTTATCTCAATGTGGCAGAGTTTGGCAATGGCATTTATGGTATCGAAGCAGCAGCTCAGCATTACTTTGATAAATCTGCAGCCAAGCTGAACCGTGATGAATCAGCCTTACTTATCGCTATGTTGACCAATCCAAAATACTACGAAGACAATCAGGGTGATAGACGTTTGCGCAATAAACAACGTATTATCAAAAAGCGCATGAGCAATGCGGTGTTACCACAATCGGCTTAATGGATTGTACCCATGACCATTTAATAAATAGTGCTGTGTTTTTGCATGATAGTTTTAAGTGACGGTTTCAAGTGATAGTTTTAAGCGATAGTTTTGAATGGCAGTTTCGAGTAATAATGAATGAAGAAAGAACCCTGATAAATTTCTTAGTGGAAAAGCGATTATAAAAGACAATTGGTATTAAAGATGATGGCGTATCGATAACGCAAAGGAGTAGTGACGTGATGGATGTGAATAATAAGCAGGACACTGATAGCAATAATACAGTGATAGCAGTTGATAATAAAAGCCATACAGAGAGTCGCAATGACAATTTAACTGAGGTTGCGTGGCAGCGTTCAGAAGACGGCAGCTATTCACCCAGCAGTTATATCAATCGCGACTTGTCTTTATTACAGTTTCATTTACGTGTCTTAGCGCAGGCGGCAAGTCCTCGTCATCCGCTACTTGAGCGCTTGTTTTTCTTGATTATTTTCTCATCGAATATTGATGAGTTTTTTGAGATTCGTGTCGCAGGCATTATGCAAAAGCTCAATATTGGTGATGTCTCGACCAGTGTTCATGGCATGCGTCCCAGTGAAGTGCTGAATGAGATATCTACCGTAATGCACGACGCCATCGCTGAGCAATATCGTATTCTCAATGAAGATATCTTACCTGCACTGGCGCTTGAGGATATCCGTTATCTAAAACGCGATGAGCTAAATGCTGAGCAGTCGGCATGGATGAAGCGCTACTTCACTGAGCAAGTATCGCCAGTGTTGACACCGATTAGCATCGATCCGGCGCATCCGTTTCCGCGTTTGGTCAATAAGAGCTTAAACTTCATTGCCACTTTAGAAGGTAAAGATGCCTTTGGTCGTGATATCAATCTAGCGATTGTGCCCGCACCGCGCAGTTTGCCGCGCGTGATTCGCCTGCCTGATGAGCTGACAGGTGGCAAAGAACACCACGTCATGCTCTCAGCTATTATTCATGAGCATATCGGTGAGCTGTTCCCTGGTATGAGTGTGACGGGCTGCCATCAGTTTAGACTGACGCGCAATGCCGATTTAGATTTGGCTGATGATGTTGAGGATATTGCTAAAGCTCTGGAGGGCGAGCTAGAAAACCGCCGCTTCGGTGATAAAGTGCGGCTAGAAGTCACCACCGATTGTCCAACGCCTATCAGCGATTATTTGCTCAATGAGTTTGAGCTGCATGACAATCAACTGTACCGCGTCAATGGTCCTGTCAACTTAACGCGCTTATTGTTTGATTTCAATATTCCAGCGCTGCGCTATCAGCCCTTTACCCATGTGGTGCCAAAAGAGTTCCGCCGTGAGATGGATAAGCTGGACAAAGCAACCAGTATGTTTGCCGCCATGCGTAAAAGCGATGTGCTGGTGCATCATCCTTTTCATGCGTTTTCACCGATTATCAATCTGCTTTGGCAAGCGGCGAGCGATCCAAAAGTGTTAGCGATTAAGCAGACACTGTACCGCTCAGGCACCAATTCAGAAATCGTTAAAGCATTGGCTGCTGCTGCTCGTAATGGTAAAGAAGTCACTGCCGTCATCGAGCTGCGTGCGCGTTTCGATGAAGCCTCTAATATCGCTGTCGCCAATTATTTGCAAGAAGCGGGTGCGGTCGTCGTGTACGGGATTGTCGGCTATAAAACCCACGCCAAGCTGATGCTTATTGTGCGCCGTGAGGATGATCGAATCCGCCGCTATGTGCATTTAGGGACGGGCAACTATCATGCCGCCAATGCCAAAGTTTATACCGATTATGGTTTATTTAGCGCAGATCCTGATATCTCAGAGGATGTACATAATATATTTCAAGAGCTGACGGGAATGGGTAAGCCTGCCAATCTCAAAAAGCTGCTGCATGCGCCTTTTACCTTGCATGATAAGTTGATAAGTTTTATCGATGATGAAATTGCTCATGCAAAAGCCGGCAAGCGCGCTCATATTATCGTTAAGGTTAATGCTTTAACCGAACGTCGATTGATTAGCAAGTTATACGATGCCTCGCAAGCAGGCGTCAAAATCGAGCTCATCTTACGCTCCATGTGTTGTTTGCGTCCGCAAGTAAAAGGTCTGTCAGAAAACATTACTGTACGCTCTGTTATTGGGCGTTTTTTAGAGCATACGCGTGTTTATTATTTCTATAATAATGGCGACGAACGCTTATATTGTGGTAGTGCAGACTGGATGGATCGTAATTTATTCCATCGCGTCGAAGTGGCGTTTCCAATCGAAGACAAAAAACTGTTTCAACAAGTATATCAAGACGGTTTACTTAACTATCTGAAAGACAATACCCAAGCGTGGATACTTAGCGGTGATGGTGTTTGGCAGCAGCTGCAATCAGCCGCAGGTGAAACGCCGCATACCGCTCAAGAGTATTTATTAAAAGTGATTAATGGCGTTGACGCATCAAGCTAGCTTAATATTTCAACGACATCTTCAAAGTGGTAAACACGTCTTTACAATCAATAAATATCAAGCAAAAAACCAAGTATAGAGTACTTTCTATGCTTGGTTTTTTTTTGGATAAACGATTTGTCTAAGTTACAAACTGTCTTGTAACCTCACATTTATTCACATATTGATACGGCAGCACACTAGTGCAGTACGTTATCTCATCCTTATAATCAAGATCAGCCCTCACGCTATTATTAAACGGGTTTGATGGTTTAATAAATAATTAGCACTCTAGTAATTCACGCAAAATTGCTCGTATTACGAAAAAGAGTAGGGACTGCCTAAATCAACGAATTATAAAAATAGGAAACACGTTATGAGCAATATCGATAATGACACATCAGATATCAAAAAAGCTGCTGAGCAAGCAGACAGTCAGCAAATTGCGCAAAACCTTCAAGATAATAAAGCGGTCGATGCACCTGAAGCATTAAATAAAGACGAGCAAACCTCTTTTATTGAAGATGATTTGCGTACGGATAAATGATAAATAAGCTGTGACATAAATATTTGTATTAACTTATTTTATCTATGAATGACATATTGATGCGAGGGAACTGCAATGCCAAATAATACTCATCCAAACCATGAAGAAGCGGTACCAGTTAGTGATCCAGCCGCTTTACACCTAGACAATGTACAAGACAGTTATGAAGGTCGTAAGCACGAACCTAATATCGATGGTCCACAACAAGAGTCGCAAGAAACCGACGAGATATATGTTGACCCTCGTAAAGAAGAGAATTTACCCGCTGGTGGCAAGAACGTCGCAGATTTGAATGCCTATGACCTAAGCCAAGAAGGCAATGAATAGTATGAATTGCTGGCTAGGTTGAGTTGGGTATTAAATCAGGCTCACCATTTGCTAAACCGCCATAAAAAATCTAAGCACATTAAGCAATTGCTAAAACACGAATAACAATAATAAGGATATAGCCATGCAAACCAATGATCCAGCACTTACCAAGACACGCATCAGTGAAAATGATGACTCAATCAATAGTCATGATTCTGCTAATAGCCTACCTAGTAGTCCTACTTCTAATGAGCATAGTGATAGTGGTATTGAAAAGAACATCACTGAAAATAAAGGAACGGATACTTTTAAAGAAGGCGTCGTCCACTCAGAGCATGTTAATGATAATGACAACCCCGCACGTCAGCCTGATCGCCGAGACCAAGAAGGTAATGCCTTTGATGATGGCGTGAATGAGCATACGATGGTTAGCGAGACATCCAAAAGCGAAAGTATTAACAACATGAATCGTTATGCAAATATCGATAATGCCCAAACACGAGTGTTAAATCCTGATGAAAAAGATTAATAGCCTTTTATAAAATATTGATTAAATACAGATTTTTTATCTTTATAGAATGACTATGATGATAATAAGGAGTAATGATGAATACGCCAGATGACAAGGCTGTCAACCAAGAAGACCATCAGTTAAGAGATGCGAACGATAACCATGGCATCGTACCTGATGATGCGCTACAAAAAGTCAATCCAGCAGCGGCAGAAAGAGCAACCGATGATCACGATCCTCATCATGTTGCGAAGGATAGCAAACAGTACGACAGCTCATTGATGAAAGATGATAAATAACCATTCATTTTGCTATAAAAAAGTTCAAATAAAAGGCTAATAAGTGAAGTAGCAGACCAGAGCATGAAGCTTGGTTAATTACTTCACTTTTTTGCTGTATAACTTTCACTGTATAAGAGGGTATTTAATCTAAAGTGATACCTAATCTTATGTATTTAAGCAGGCGTACCGCTATGAAAGCGTAGCTCATGATCTGGGCTAGAAATCAGTTCTGCTTCTACTTCTTTAAAAAATGCGACGCGCTCATCAATACTGTCCTCAGACAGTGATTGAGCCAAGGCTAAATAATCCTCAAAGTGACGACTCTCTGACTTAAGTAAGTAGCGGTAATACTTTGCCAAACGTTCGTCGTCGATGACCTCAGCAAGGGCGGCAAAACGCTCACAAGAGCGTGCTTCGATAAATGCGCCAATTATCAATACATCAACCATCGCTGCTGGCTCATAAGTACGTTTGTGTTTTAACATGCCTTTGGCATAACGTCCAGCACTCAGATATTTCCACGCCTGACCACGGTCATTCATAATACCTAAGACCTGCTCATAATGAAGCATTTCTTCACGTATCAATTGCGCCAATTTACGCTGCAAATCATAAGAAAACTCATAGCGGAATATGAGATTCATGGCAGTGCCAGCGGCCTTTTTTTCGCAATTGGCATGATCTTGAATGATCAGCGGTACATTTGCAATCGCCGCATCAACCCAAGCTTGCGTTGTGCGCGCACCCAAAAAATTATAAACAGCAGATAGGTCAACCTTGATCGGGGTGCGTAGCTTTGTGATATCGACATCGTCCTCTTCTATCTCGTCTTTTACTATACGAGGTTCTTCTATAATACTGTCGTTCATAACTTTGTCGTTACTGTTCTTGGTTCTTATATCTTCTTTATTCATAGTTTTTGCCATAATCGAACGTTTAAAAAATCTTTTTTTAATATTAAATAGATAACGGTTAAGCATAAATCCGTGGGGTAGTGATTACTGACAGTTTGTCTATGCTATATCAGGTACTAATCAATGAGTACTAATAAAACCTCTTAGCGCCTGTGTCATATAGGTTATCATTATAATACAACCCCAGTATTTATCTAGTGAATGATGTTTTCTTGTTTATTTCTTTATTTGATAGTAGGATGATATTTCGCTTAAGCGCTATTTTGTCTTACTATTGATGTGTCGCTATATTGTGTTGTCGCAGTGATGATGCTTGCCAATGTTATGCAGTTGAAACCGTTTACAGTGGGCACAAGGCAACCGAGCTCAAATCGTACACTGAGTACATTAAGCAAGGTTGATACCATCATCCGTTATAAATGCTTTGACCATGCTAATGGCTAAAGCGGCAAAAATATAGGTTAATAGCATAGCATAAATAGTTAATTCGCTAGTCACCACAAGCTTGTATGATATATCAGTAGGTTTGCTTAGTATTTCATCTAAATTTGGAATAGATGTTTAAGACCGACAATGTGTAATCATTGCGGTAGCAACTTCGTATTCACACCCCTCACGAACAGATAAGGATAACAACATGAGCCAGTCTTCTAACGCCAATCGTATTCAAAAAGGCATTCTTGCCATCGACCAGCAATTGTATGACTTTATTGAAAACGAAGTGCTGCCGAAAGTCGGTGTTGATTCAGACAGTTATTGGTCAGGTTTTGAAAAAGTCATTAAAGAGTTTACGCCGCGCAATAAAGCATTGCTTGCAACTCGTGACAAGATTCAAGCGCAGATTGACCAGTGGCACCTGCAACATCCTGCCAAAGACGGCAATATTGATTATCCTGCTTACAAAGCATTCTTACAAGAGATTGGCTATCTGTTGCCAGAAGGCGATGATTTTAAAGTTAGCACAGAAAATGTCGATGACGAGATTGCTCATATTGCAGGTCCGCAGTTGGTCGTACCAGTACGTAATGCGCGCTACGCATTGAACGCAACCAACGCTCGTTGGGGCAGCTTGTATGATGCTTTATATGGTACTGACGTTATCAGTGACGAAAATGGTCAAGAAGCAAAAGGTGGTTACAATCCAACACGCGGTGCTGCTGTCGTTGCTTATGCCAAACAATTCCTAGATGAAAACTTTGCATTGGCGTCAGGTTCATATAACGATGCGACCGGCTTTAAAGTGGTCGATGGTAAGCTTGAAATTGTCCAAGGTGATAGCAGTACTGAGCTAAAAGATGCCGAAAAATTCGTTGGTTTCGTCGGTGATGCAGAAAGCCCAACGGGTATTTTATTAAAAAACAACGGTTTGCATGCAGAGATTCAAATAGATGCCAATCATCCAGTCGGTAAAGACGACCCTGCACATATCAAAGATGTGCTGCTAGAGTCAGCTATTACGGCAATTCAAGACTGTGAAGACTCAATCGCTGCCGTCGATGCAGAAGAAAAAGTGGAAGTGTATCGCAATTGGCTTGGTCTCATGAATGGTGATTTGCAAGAAACCTTTGAAAAAGGTGGCAAAACCCGCACACGTCAGCAAAATCCAGATCGTGAATACACTACCCCAGATGGTGGTAAGCTTATCCTGCCAGGTCGTTCGTTATTGCTGATTCGTAACGTCGGTCACCTCATGCAAAACCCTGCAATATTGGTCGACTTGGGTGATGGTCAAGAACAAATATTTGAAGGCTTAATGGATGGCTTGATTACACCACTATTAACGCTCAATGACCTTAAAGGTAAAAATGCGCTATCGAATTCACGTAAAGGTTCAATGTATATCGTTAAACCAAAAATGCATGGTCCTGAAGAAGTCAAAATGGCCAACGATTTATTCAATGCAGTAGAAGACTTATTAGGATTAGAGCGTAATACCATCAAAATCGGTATCATGGATGAAGAGCGCCGTATGACGGTCAACTTGAAAGAAGCCATCCGCCAAGCGAAAGAGCGTGTCATTTTCATCAACACAGGTTTCTTAGATCGTACTGGTGATGAGATGCATACCAGCATGAATGCAGGTCCATTTGTACCTAAGGGTGAGATGAAGTCACAAGCATGGCAGCCAGCTTATGAGCAGTGGAACGTTGATATCGGTTTAGAGACTGGTTTACAAGGTGTTGCTCAGATTGGTAAAGGCATGTGGGCGAAGCCTGACGAGATGAAAGAGATGATGGACACCAAAGCTGCACATCCTAAGTCTGGAGCCAGTACCGCATGGGTACCGTCACCAACAGGGGCAACCTTGCACAGCATGCACTATCATCAAGTGAGTGTTGCTGATGTTCAAGACAGCCTAAAATCACGTGAGCGTGCCAGCTTAGACGACATTTTGACCATTCCATTAGCAAAAAATACTAATTGGACAGATGAAGAGAAACAGCAAGAGCTAGACAATAATGCTCAGGGCATCTTAGGATATGTTGTGCGTTGGGTAAACCAAGGCGTTGGTTGTTCTAAAGTACCGGATATCAATGATGTGGGTCTAATGGAAGACCGTGCGACTTTACGTATCTCAAGTCAACATATTGCCAACTGGTTGCATCACGATGTCGTGAGCGAGCAGCAAGTGATGGATACGATGAAGCGTATGGCAAAAGTAGTTGATGAGCAAAATGCAGGCGATAGTGACTATCAGACGATGGCAGATAGCTTTGACCACTCTTATGCATTCAAAGCGGCCTGTGACTTAGTGTTTAAAGGTCGCGAGCAGCCGAGTGGCTATACTGAGCCATTATTACATCAGGCACGCCTTGATCTAAAAGCAGGCTGCTAATATTGCGCAGGTTAATATTAGAATATGGCATGCTTGATATTACATTATGAGACTTATATGACTGACTAGGCTTCTTCTTGGTTTTTATACTTAATAAGAAGTCTGTGATAGCCATTGACTAAGGTTATAGTCTGGAAACAAGAGCAGTGAAAATACCTTTTTTACTGTTCTTGTAGCAATTTTTCGATCTCAATTGTGACTGTCAGTATGTCATAAACCACATTTATTATTTTTTATTAGCCGTACTTGTTAATGAACAAGTACGGCTTTATTTTTGTTAATCAAAGAGTATTCATTACGATAGTTTCAAGTTCTTGGTAATTATATTAATCAATAATATCTTTATCTATTTGAGCAGATAGGGATTTTTTTACAATGAACCACATTCTATAGTAGATATGGTGTTCAACAAATACTGGGTTTAAAAATCTAAAAAAAATGTTGCAAATTATGTCAAAGTTGTTATGCTTGTATTCGAAGTATGAGTTTGGTAACGGATGTTACGCAACGGAGCGATAAAGACCTAAGATTACATGGCATTTACTTTTTAATCCCAGTTATGTAAGTCATTGTTTTTTTCATCTTACTGTAATAGAACTTCGCCACACTTGTTTCTGACTAATCTCGGTAGCCAGTTACACATTATATCTTTGAGGATTTGTGACGATACCATTATGAGCACCAGCTAATAATAGCTAGCTTATTACTAAAATTGTAAAGTGGAGATACCCCATGAAAAAACTACTTTTAGCTACAGCAGTTGCTGCCTTATCTGTATCTGCAGCCAATGCAGCACCAACTGTTTATGGTAAAGCATTCTTAGCTGCCGACTACGTTAATGCTGAATATAATTCAGTTGGTAATGTAAATGACTTTGATGAAGATACAATAGAAATCAACTCTCATTCTTCACGTTTAGGTTTCAAAGGCTCTGAAGCCATGACTGCTAATACTGATGTTATTTATCAATTAGAGTATGGCACAAGCATCGATGGTGATAATGATACTTTCTCTAACCGTGATACATACCTAGGTATTAATAACAAGCAATTCGGTGAGTTCCGTGTTGGTAAAAACCAATCTAGCCTAGACAAAATTAACAACGTTGTTGTTAACGAAGGCTATTGGGATAACATGGGTACGAATGAAATGGAAGACGACGTTGTTGAAGCGTTGAATATGGCTGATAGTGGTCGTATTAATAGCTCAGTGATCTGGGCTGCACCAAAATACAATAACCTACCATTAGAATTGTATGCTATGTATAGCTCTGATGATGATAATTTCAACAATGATGCGGGCTTCGGTGTTGCAATGATGTTTGACCAAGGTACAGGCTTCACTGCTGGTGTGGCTTATGATAAAGACCAAAACATCAATGGTGATATCATCCGTGGTACGGCCACTGTAGACTTAGGAAAATACATCGCAGCCCCTATAACACTCGGTGCTTTGTATCAGGTTGCAGATTATGACTTTACTGGTTCTGAAAAAGAAAAAGGTCTAGTTGTGAGTGCTCAAATGGCGCTAGCTAACTTTGCACGTCCAGCTTCTATTTACACTCAGTACAACAAGACTGACAATCTAGCTGGTATTGATAACGCTGAATCAGATCAGATCGTTGTTGGCGGTAAGTACTTCTTTAAAGACAATATCATCATGCATGCCTATGCTGGTATGAACAATGCTGATAACGTTAATACTATGTATAACACTGGTGTTAAAGATCCTATTACTAATAAAGACATACTTGCCAAGGTAAAAGGCGATGCTGAAGTATTCGTAGTTGGTACTGGTCTAGAATACAAATTCTAATCTAAGCATTAGAATCTGATTATAAAAACTCATCCTTCGGGGTGAGTTTTTTTTGTTATATCCTTTTTGAGTGGGTAGTGCGTTATAATAGCTAAGTACTAAAACTTGAATGTTTCAAAGAGTTTATGCTTTTGCCCTATATTTTTTGACGTATTTTTAGTAAAATCCTTCTTTACCAATTACCGACAGAGTACTATGACCAAGTTTATATTTGTGACCGGTGGGGTAGTGTCCTCACTAGGAAAAGGTATCACCGCAGCCTCTCTTGCAGCGGTCTTAGAAGCCCGTGGCGTGACCGTCACGATGACCAAGATGGATCCGTACATCAACGTCGATCCAGGTACGATGAGCCCATTCCAGCATGGCGAAGTATTCGTCACCGAAGATGGTGCAGAGACTGATTTAGATTTGGGTTACTATGAGCGCTTCTTACGCCATTCAAAAATGAGTAAGAGCAATAACTTTACTAGTGGTCGTATCTATCAAAACGTCTTGAATAAAGAGCGCCGTGGTGAATATCTTGGTGGTACAGTACAAGTTATTCCACATATCACTGATGAAATTAAGAGTAAAATCTTAGCCAGTGGTGAAGGTTATGATATCGCTATTATTGAGATTGGCGGTACGGTTGGTGACATCGAATCGTTACCATTTATGGAAGCCGTCCGCCAAATGCAAGTAGAGCTTGGTCGCAATAGAGCCATGCTGATGCATTTGACGCTAGTTCCTTACATTGCTAGTGCAGGCGAAACCAAAACCAAACCAACGCAGCATTCAGTAAAAGAGCTACGTTCTATCGGTTTGCAGCCTGACATATTGATTTGCCGCTCTGATCACCACATCTCGCAAGACAACCGTCGCAAAATAGCGTTGTTCACCAATGTGGAAGAGCGTGCAGTCATTATGTGTGAAGATGCGCAAAGTATTTATCAAATACCACGCACGCTTCATGAGCAGGATCTTGATGATTTGATCTGTGAGCGTTTTGGTTTAGATGTACCAGAAGCAGATTTGAGTGATTGGGACAAAGTGGTTGAAGCGCAGCTTAATCCTGAAATGAGCCTTACGGTAGCGATGGTTGGTAAATACGTCGAGTTACCTGATGCTTATAAGTCGATCAACGAAGCACTGCTGCATGCTGGTATCACTCATAAAGCCGATGTCAAAATTGACTATGTTGATGCTGAGCGTCTAGAAGACGATGATAGCTTATTGGCGCAGCTACACAATGCTGATGCCATCCTAGTACCGGGTGGTTTTGGTGAGCGTGGTACCAATGGTAAGATAAAAGCCATCACTTATGCTCGTGAAAACAACGTGCCATATTTAGGTATTTGCCTTGGTATGCAGCTAGCAGTGATTGAGTACGCGCGTAATGTACTCAAAATCGATGCCAACTCTTCTGAGTTTGATCGCAAAACGGCAGAGCCTATCATTGGTCTCATCACTGAGTGGTTAGATGAGCGCGGCGAATTACAGATTCGTAGCGATGACTCTGACCTTGGTGGCACTATGCGTCTAGGCGCGCAGCAAGCCGAACTGGTTGCTGGCAGCAAGCTTAGCCAAATTTATGGCGCTAAAAATATCACTGAACGTCATCGCCATCGTTATGAGATGAACAATCGCTATATCGAGCCATTAGAGCAAGCAGGCATGACCATATCTGGTTATTCTGCCAAGCAGCATCTAGTAGAATCAGTCGAGATTGCTGATCATCCTTGGTTTGTCGCCGTACAGTTCCATCCTGAATTTACTAGCTCGCCACGCGGTGGTCATCCACTGTTCAACAGCTTTGTAAAAGCAGCTAAGAACTATAACGAAAGCAAATAATCGTTAATGCATAAAAACTTACATGTATAAAAAAGACTGATCTTCGGATTGGTCTTTTTTTTGCGTTTAATTTTATGACTGTGGCTATGAATGAGATTGTTTTTAAGCAATAAAAATGACAATTTTTCTAATGGTTGGTCAGCAATTACGCTTAACCCCTTTTTTTACTGAGTCTATCGGTTACAATATGGGATAGAAATATTAATAACAATAAAGAGGGTAACGACTTCATGCAACATTTATCAACGGCGCAATCACATATCAAACTTACTACGCCAAATGGCAATACTCTTAATATCGGTAACGACCAGCCATTCGTGTTGTTCGGTGGTATGAATGTCTTAGAATCAAAGGAATTGGCCTTCGAGATTGCAGAGCAATATATCGAAATATGTCAGCGTTTGGGCATTGGCTATGTTTTCAAAGCCAGTTTTGATAAAGCCAACCGTTCAAGCCTGCACTCATATCGAGGTCCTGGATTAGAGCAAGGTATTGATTGGCTGGGGCAAATCAAAGAAAAATTCCAAGTTCCTATTATCACGGATGTGCATGAGCCGTATCAAGCGGCACCCGTCGCTGAAGTCGCAGATATCATTCAACTACCTGCATTCTTATCACGTCAGACAGATTTAGTACACGCGATGGCGAAGACGGATGCGATTATCAATATCAAAAAAGCGCAGTTTTTAGCGCCGCATGAGATGCGCCATATCGTGAACAAATGCCTTGAAGGCGGTAACGATAAGTTGATCCTTTGTGAGCGCGGCAGTGCCTTTGGTTACAATAATTTGGTCGTTGATATGCTTGGTTTTGATACCATGAAGCAGATGGATATCCCCGTATTTTTTGATGTGACGCATAGCTTACAGCAGCCAGGCGGCCGTAGCGATAGTGCGGGTGGACGCCGTGAACAAATCACAACATTGGCACGAGCAGGGATGGCGACAGGACTGGCAGGGTTGTTTCTAGAGGCGCATCCAAATCCAGAAACTGCAAAATGCGATGGTCCGTGTGCGCTACGTATGAGCCAGTTAGAGCCGTTTTTGCGTCAGTTGAAGCAAATTGATGACTTGGTTAAGGGCTTTGAGGTGTTAGATACCCATTAATGTATTCACAGACAATAAGAGGCTGAGATTATGGCGATGCAAACAGCAACAGTCAGTATCGAAAATATCGATAATGATGAAGGATTAAAGAGTGTGATGACAGCGCTGAAAAATATCACAGGGGTGACGGCCATCGAGCTTGATCCTGATAATAATGTTGCCACCATACGTTATGAAGATACAGACACCAGTATTCATGCGTTTACGGCGGCAATTAGTACGGTCGATTATGTGACTCAGCCATTTCCTCTTGATGCACCGCAAAACCCACGTCATGATGATTAGACGTTATTCTAAAATAAGCGCTATTGTCTGTCACTTAGGCATAAATTCACGGTTCTATTATTTACAGTTCCATTATTTACGGTTCTATTAATAAAGTGATAATCAAAGAGCCTTGTTGTTAACCGTGATAGGGCTTAAGCTGGTTAAGTGCTATTTTTATAACGTCTTAAAAGATAGCCGTCTTAAAAAGACAATTATAAAAGCAATTCTTTAATAAAAGTATTTACCTATAAAAACTCAGTTACAAAAATAAGGAGCCTCTCATGGCAAACCAAACACGTATTATTAAAATTGATGGCATGACTTGCGGTGGCTGTGTAGCCAGTGTTCATAACGCCACTGCTGATATCGATGGCTTAGACGATATCAGTATTGAGCTGGCAGATAATCAAGCGACGGTTACTTTTGATGATAGCAAAACCAGTGTAGAGACAATTGCTGCTGCTATCGACGATGCTGGCTTTGATGCCACTGTTGCTAATGCTTAACCTGCTTCATTTGTATTAAAAAACCGGCTATCAAGGCTGGTTTTTTAATGGTTAAAAATTATTGATAGTAGCGTACTCATTATTCAGTACGACCATACCAATATTAAATTTTAAAGCGTGCTATTTGTTTGACTTAGATATTCCATCCACTGAGTTGCTGTCCTAGCTCAGACGACTTTATAACGCCATAACGCCATAACGCATAAACGCCATACCGAGTTTTATTTATGAATGATACTACCCAAACTGACAATCATGACGCCTACGATGTAAAAACTGATATTCAGTCCAATACGCCGCTCGCGCCGCAGCGTGCACACTTGCAGCTGGCCATTGATGGAATGACATGTCAAGCCTGCGCCTCGAGAATTGAGAAGGTGCTCAACAAAAAGCCGTCGGTATACGAGGTGAGTGTAAATTTCGCTGGCGAAACTGCGAATGTTGATTATGACCCAACGCAGACAACGCCTGAACAAGTGACAGAATGGGTAAATAAAACAGGCTTCGTTGCCAATTTGCAGGCGGCCGATAGTTTGTTTGCAAAAACAGACGAAGATACCGCGACTCAGTACCCATGGCGCTTGATTGGGTTATGGATTTGTTTGGTGCCATTTTTAGTTGGTATGGCAGGTATGCTTGTTGGGCAGGGTATGGCGTGGATGCCGCCAATTTGGACTCAATTTATATTAGCGACCATTGTACAGTTTGGATTTGCCTTGCCATTTTACAAAAGCGCTTGGGCGTCGATTAAAGGTGGTCTTGCTAATATGGACGTGCTAGTCGTCATCGGTACCGTGACTATTTGGGCGTATTCAACGTATCTGTGGCTGACCCATGGTGATGGCACTTTAAACAGTTTGCTGCAAAGTGGTCATGCTGGTGGTCACGATGCGGATGGCAGTCCTGCGGTGTATTTTGAAGCAGGCGTCATGGTCATTGCTTTTGTGCGTACGGGTAAGTATCTAGAAGAGCGCACCAAAAAACACAGCCTCAATAGTATCGATTTATTATTGTCCTTAACGCCCGATGAAGTCGAACAGCAGCAGCCTAATGGTGATTTTCATAATATTGCTCTTAAAGACGTGCAAGTTGGTGATATTTTGCGTGCCAAGCAAGGCAGCCGAGTTGCAACCGATGGGGTGGTTATCTATGGTGCTGGCTGGTGTGTCGAGAGTCATTTAACGGGTGAGTCGGTACCGCTTAAAAAAGAAGTGGGAGATAAATTATTGGCAGGGGCGTTGGTTGAAAATGGCAGCTTGTTATACCGCGTCAGTGCTAAAGGTAGTGATACAAAGCTTGGTGATATGGTACAAGCCCTCAGCGATGCCCAAGGCTCAAAAGCCAATTTAGCCCGTCTTGCCGATAGAGTGACGGCAGTATTCGTCCCAGTCGTCGTTGTCATTGCGCTTATCACCTTTGGAGTGACGTGGTGGCTGACTGGGATGATTGATACTGCCTTGATACTGCCTTGATGCATGCCGTCTCGGTGTTGGTCATTGCATGTCCTTGTGCCCTAGGTTTGGCAACGCCAGCCGCTATCATGGCTGGTATGGGCGTTGCTGCTCGTCATGGTGTCTGGTTCAAAGACGCACAAAGCCTTGAAGCGGCAGGCAACATCGATACAGTAGTGCTCGATAAAACAGGTACTTTGACCATTGGTAAGCCGACTATCGTAGACCATGTGATGGTGGATAAATCGATCGCAGTCGATGATGTGTTACAAATTGCCGCAAGCGTTGAAGCACATGCCAGTCATCCGCTAGCAACAGCATTGGTTAACGCGGCTACTGAGCGAAACTTGCCGTTGATGAATGTGACTGATATTAGTGTCATTAAAGGCGCTGGCATACAAGCCAATATTGACGGTTTGGGTGTGGTAAAAGTCGGTACCGCAGAGTTTGCTAATTTAACACTGCCTAAGCTGATGCCAAAGGTATGGCAAATTGCCAGTACCGTTGCCGTTAGTATTAATGAGGAAGCTTTGGGTGCTTTTGCATTAGCTGACGACTTAAAAGTAGATACTCCGAAGGCTATTACTGCGCTACAAGACGCAGGTATCAATGTCATTTTGATGAGTGGTGATAAGCAGTCCGTCGTCGATCATGTAGCAGGGCAGCTGGGTATTGAACAGGCTTATGGTAAAATGAGCCCACGCGATAAGGCCAGTCAAATTGCCTTGTTGCAAACGGCTGGTCATAAAGTTGCAATGGCAGGTGATGGTGTCAACGATGCGCCAGCGATGGCAACTGCCGATGCAAGCTTTGCCATGTTTGAAGGCACAGATGTCGCCCAGCATAGTGCGTCTGCACGCTTGATGGGTGAGTCACTGATGCATATTGATGCCGCGCAAAAAATCGCTAATGCAACAGTGCGCAACATTAAGCAAAATCTGTTTTTTGCTTTTATTTATAACTGTCTGGGTATTCCGCTGGCTGCTTTTGGTTTCTTAAACCCTATGATTGCCGCCGCTGCGATGGCGCTTAGCTCTATTTCAGTATTAATGAATGCATTACGTTTGACCCAATTTAAAACAAAGGTTGAGCTGGATAACACAGTATCTGGCTCCGAGACTAAAGCAAAGCGTCTAACAAAAGCATAAGAGTCATATGACTTTTAATATTATAGGTGCTGAGACAAATCCATAATTGGTAATTTGTTTATCTAAGTATGATTTTATCAGCGCCAGTCGGTGCAAGATAAGGGAAGTTTGGCAAAATTTATGCTATGATGCCAAGCACTATAGCTGACGATTAAAGTATTAAAACCACCTTTAATCCTGCTCAAAACTTGCTGACTATATAGATAAACAAAGCTGGTTTGAGCATAGCACTATACGATATTTTGCTTTATCTTTTTTGTATTCTAGTTGCCGTTATTTATCCCACAAACTTGGCATGACCAAAGGAATTAACAGACATTATGTACGCTGAAGAAACCACCAACGTCACCGCAATTAAAGACATTCGTGCCCGTGAGATTTTAGACTCGCGTGGTAACCCAACCATCGAAGCTGATGTAATCTTAGCTGATGGCACTATCGGCCGTGCTGCTGCCCCAAGTGGTGCATCAACTGGTTCACGCGAAGCGCTTGAGCTACGTGATGGTGACCAAAGTCGCTATATGGGTAAAGGTGTTAAGAAAGCCGTTGCTAACGTCAATAGCCAAATTCGCAGCGCGTTGATGGATAAAGACGTCACCGAACAGCAAGGCATTGATGATGCAATGATTGCGCTAGATGGCACAGAAAACAAAGACAGCCTTGGCGCTAATGCTATGCTAGCGGTTTCTCTTGCCACTGCAAAAGCCGCTGCCAAGTCGCAAAGTTTGCCATTACATCAATATATTGCAAACTTGCGCAATCAGACGTCGCTGACGATGCCTGTACCGATGATGAACATCTTGAACGGTGGTGAGCATGCGGATAACACGGTTGATATCCAAGAGTTTATGATTGAGCCTGTTGGTTTCACCAGCTTCTCAGAAGCATTGCGTGCTGGTACAGAAATTTTCCACAGCTTGAAATCTGTGTTGAAATCACAAGGTTTAAATACTGCGGTTGGTGATGAAGGTGGTTTTGCGCCAAACCTGCGTAGCAATGAAGAAGCCATCACCGTTATCATGCAAGCGATTGAGCAAGTCGGCTATAAAGCGGGCGAAGACATTCATTTGGCGTTAGACTGTGCGGCTAGTGAGTTTTATAAAGATGGTCAATATATCTTGGCAGGCGAGGGCAACAAAGCCTTTGATAGCCAAGGATTCTCAGATTATCTAGTCGGCTTGGCGCGTCAATATCCTATTATCTCTATCGAAGACGGGCTTGATGAGTCTGATTGGGATGGTTGGAAGTACTTAACTGAGCAGATTGGTGATAAAGTTCAGTTGGTTGGTGATGATTTGTTTGTGACCAATCCTGCTATCTTGCAAGAGGGTATTGATAAGCATATTGCCAATGCAATTTTGATTAAATTTAATCAAATCGGTACCTTGTCAGAAACGCTAGATGCGATCTATCTAGCGAAGAAAAATGGCTATGCAACGATTATCTCACATCGTTCAGGTGAAACTGAAGACAGCACCATTGCAGATTTAGCAGTTGGTACTGCTGCTGGTCAGATTAAAACTGGCTCACTATGCCGTTCAGACCGTGTGGCGAAATACAATCAGCTGCTACGTATCGAGCAACAAGTACGTGCAAGCTATCGTGGTCGTGAAGAGTTCATCGGTCTACGTGGTTAACAAGCCAGATTTCCTGCTACAGCTAGGCGATATGTCATCATTAATCTGGTGATATATCGCTTAGCAAGCTTAGCTGGTTTTTTATTTTTATTATTGTCTCTATGTTGTTCGGCGTTATTATCTTATGAAATACTTTAGCCAATTTATGCTACTTGCTCTAGCCGTTGCCGTCCTTTTGGGATTGCAATATCAGTATTGGCTGGGCGAAAATGGTCGCTTTGAGCATAATAAATTGCTGACTCAAATCGAAGAACAACAACGCTTAAACGAAAACCAAGTGGCAGCAAATAACTTATTGCGTACTGATGTGCATGACTTAAAAACTGGTCTTGAGGCAGTAGAAGAGCACGCTCGTTTAGACTTGGGTTTGATTAAGCCGAATGAGACCTTTGTACAAGTATCTACGGCGCCCACGACGCATAGCCGTTATTAATTCCCATTAACTGTCTAAAATTATGATCTTCTATTGTCTATAATAGAAACCTTATTCACCTGAAATTCGTTACTTCTCTTATTCCTCGTTTATCCTTAGCAATACTGTCATAGGTTCTAACCATGAATACTACTTTATGAACATTGCCTTATGAATATCACACCTAATGTACATGCCATGATCGTCGCTGCGGGTCGCGGTAGTCGTTTTGGTGCCTCTATTGCCAAGCAATATACGATGTTGCAAGGGCAGACCTTGCTACAGCATAGTGTGGCACGGCTTGCTAGTAGTGCTTATATTGATACATGTTTATTAGTCGTCGCAGCAGATGACAGTACAGCACAGACGCTTAATTTTGCGCTTCCCATCAATTATGTGATTGGCGGCGATGAGCGTTGGCAGTCGGTACAGGCAGGGGTAAAGGCGATTATTGAGGCGGGAGCCGACGATTTAGATTTGGTTGTTATTCATGATGCTGCGCGTCCTGCGGTTCCCAGTCATGATATTGAACAAGTCATCGAAGCGGCGATGCTAGAGCCCTATGGTGCTATCTTAGCGACACCGGTGGCTGATACTTTAAAGGAATCTTATCCGCAGTCTACCGCTCAATCTGAGCTTGTAGGTGAGACGCCTGTAGTTAACCTGACAGTGAGTAGCAGCCCACATTCTTACGCTAAATGTACTATCGATCGCCGTCATATGTGGCAAGCACAAACGCCGCAAGTGTTTCGCTTAGGTCAGCTGCAAAAAGTATTAACTTATGTCGCTGAACACGAGCTCACTATTACTGATGAAGCCAGTGCATTTGAATGTTTAGACCTACCCATTCGCATCGTGACTGGCAGTCGCCAGAATATCAAGCTCACCTATCCTGATGATGCTATCTTACTCGCAGCGATTATTAACGCTCAGTTCTGTTCTGAGCAGACTAAAAATAATTAAACACTCGCAATAGCCATCAGTCTGTATCAATCTCATTAATGAGCCGGTAGTCTTATCGCTCATTGGTGACGGTTTTTATCATCACTTTCCCCTCCCATATTACCTATTTATCCTATTGCTTCCCATAAACCACAGTGCAAGTTCTCAATAGAAATAATTGTGAATTATTGTTTAGTTTTGTTGGTTGATGATATAAGATAAACATATATTGCTTTGATGACTAAACTAGCCTATGATGTAACCAACTTAATACAATTAATATAAACATTTATAAAATCAATAATATACCAAGCCTATTTGATATTTTCAAAGATCTTGTTTCTATGTTTTTTCTAAATTTAGTATGGTTGTCTTAGCTACATTTACCTAAAAATAGGGAGAAGCTGATTGTCAACAATCAACGATTCGACAAATCCAGTGACGACAGATCTCTGCCAGCTTATATATATAAGCCAAATTACTTCGACTGGTCTTTCAAGTCCCAGCACGCTTAACGACATCTCAGAGGTCGCGATTGAGCGTAACCAAGCCGATAATGTTACGGGTATTCTTTGCTATGGCAATGGCTACTTTTTTCAATGTGCAGAAGGGTCAGAACAAGATTTAACCAATCTAAAGAATCGCTTATTATTAGACGATCGACATAAAGAATTAAAAATCTTAGATTTTTCAGAAATTACTGAACGCCGTTTTTCGAACTGGTCTTTACGCTCCATTACACTTGAACGTTGGATGACCAAAGAGCCTGAGCTGAAAAAACTCATGCCATTTAAACCCTATGATTGGGGCTCTAACGCATGGCGCGAATTTTTAGATATCTTACAAGGATATTATGAGGAACAAGCAAGAACTGGCAATATTGACACGCCACCTATCAAGTACAGCACGTTAGGGGTGACGTTAAGTAAGGTTGTTGGTCAGCATCAAGCATTCTTCTTGATTCAAACAGTACTCGGTATCATGATTGTGATGACATTGTTGTGGCTAATGCTATCAGATAAGATTTGGTAGTTTTTGTAAAAATAGACTGTTTGACTTAAAAATCCAGTATTCAATGCTGGATTTTTTTGCTTAAATTTATGATGAGGAGTTCAATAAATAAACAGAATATCAAGCTAAGTATAGAAACTATGGATAGCGACGCTTAGTAAATATACCTTAATATCTTGAGCGAACTTAATACCGAATCTTATCTATAAAATTAATTATGCTTCACCTATTAAGTAAATCGGCGATGACGAACTGAGTGCTAAGGTATCAAGAGCCTCATGATATAAAAAACAGGCATAAAAAAAGCCCAATCACAATAGTATGTGATTGGGCTTTTTGATGGTACGCTTATTAGTCTTATCAGATGCTTTGCAGCAAGCTTGCTAATAAGTGACGCCAAATAGTGGCGTCCCCAGGGGGATTCGAACCCCCGTTACCGCCGTGAAAGGGCGGTGTCCTAGGCCTCTAGACGATGGGGACTAGTAACACAACACCTCAGCTGCTTTCACCTTTATGCTGAAGTGGTGCGTATTCTAATAGCGTCTGCGCTTGCTGTCAAGCCTTTTTCTTCTTCTTTTTAAAATTAAGTATCTTTTTTTGATCGCACGGCGAGGATGTAAGTCATTACGCTTCAAATGATAACGAATCCATAGAGAAGTACAAGCACTAATAGTCAATGCGAGCAGCATATAACCGAGGATGGTTCCCCATAACTTAAGCTGTGGATCCATAATAGAGTCCCTCCTATTACGCCTCGATAGCATGAACCGTACTGGCTATCGAGACAATGTGGGCAACTTAAACCATCTATAGGATATAACGAGACGTTCTAATGTGAGTAATTACAACAACTTGTCTGGTTTTTGAATTGTTTTACACAATATGATATTCAACGGTTAGACAAGTGGCTGATTTATTGTGATATCAATCATATCCCTATTGATTGTAAAACCAAGATGTTAAAGTCATCAAGTATTACAAATAGCACTATTATGGGTAGTTGGCAATATAGGATATGTGATAAATGGATTATTTGTGACTACTCTCAGTCGAATCCTCTTTATTTTCTTCAGTATGCATCGCATTAGCTAGCATAGGATAATGGTTTAGAATATGGCAAAACAGTTCAGCGGTCTTTTGTGTATCGTATAGGGCAGAATGCGCATCATTGCCATCAAAATCAAGCCCTGCTGCCTTACAAGCCCGTGCTAGTACTGTCTGACCAAATGCCAGCGCAGATAAGGTCACTGTGTCAAAAACTGAAAAGTTATGAAACGGGTTGTGACTTTTGTTATTGGTACGCAGCACTGCCGCATTCAAAAATGCTAAGTCAAAATGGGCGTTGTGCCCGATTAAGACGCACTGGCGGCAGTCTTCAGTACGGCGTACTTCTTTTAACCCCTTAAAGATACGGCGTAGTGCTGTTTTTTCATCTTCGGCAATGGCTTTACGCATCGGATTGTTGGGATCAATGCCAGTGAAGGCAAGGGCACTTGGCTCAAGATTCGCGCCTTCAAAGGGTTCGATATGAGCATTGAATGCTTCCCCAGGATAAAACACGCCTTGCTCATTCAGTAGTACAGGAATGCAGGCAATCTCTAGTAAAGCATCGGTTTGCGCATTAAAGCCAGCAGTTTCCACATCAACGACGACAGGCAGAAACTTACGAAATCGGTCTTTTAGACGCATTGGTACTAGTCCGTCTGCTGCGGTATCTTCTGTGTGACTATTTGACGCGATTTTAAGGCTATTCTCTACAGAGTTTAATGGGTTTTCGTTAGGTAAGGCGGCATCGTTTGGAGTGGTCATATCTGGTTAAATCGCTTTTATCAGTCGTAC
The DNA here is from genome assembly GCF_002453835.1 of Psychrobacter sp. UBA6739. NCBI lineage: Bacteria > Pseudomonadati > Pseudomonadota > Gammaproteobacteria > Moraxellales > Moraxellaceae > Psychrobacter > Psychrobacter sp. UBA6739. Next base: position 4,820 of record NZ_DKHR01000055.1, on the reverse strand, counting down.
TGTTATATTGAATTAAGACATTAAATGAAAAATAAATAACCTATGATACAAATCACACCGCTGGTTAGCAGATGTCATTCTTATCATAGGGCTAAACTTCTCAAGTTAAAATAGAATACAGATGGATTTGCTTAGTGCGTTTTATGCTTTGATAGACCAAGGCAGTGTCTCGCCTGCCATAAGTGGGGTCAATGATGAGCCATCAAAGTAAGGATAGGCTGCTGGCACTTGCATAGGCGTATTGACAAGCGTAATCGTGCTGTCATTGACTGGCAGTCCATAGAACTGAGCACCAAAACGACTGGCGAAGCCTTCTAACTTGTCTATTTTCCCCACGCTATCGAAAGCGGTGGCATACAATGGCAAGGCAGTTGCAGCGCTATAGCAGCCAGCACAGCCACAAGCGGCTTCTTTTTTATCCGTCGCATGCGGGGCTGAATCCGTGCCTAAGAAAAACTTGGGATTGCCACTGGTTGCCACGTCTAATAATACTCTTTGATGGCTTTCACGCTTCAAAATAGGCAAGCAATAAAAATGTGGCTTGATACCGCCAACCAATAGATGATTGCGGTTAAACATTAAATGCTGCGGAGTGATAGTGGCGGCAATGTGATTGCCTTGTGCTAAGACAAAGTCTGCCGCATCACTGGTGGTAATATGCTCGACGACAATCTTTAATGTAGGGAATTTGACAATGATTTGCGCCAACACTTCGTCTAAAAAGCGCTTTTCACGGTCAAAGATATCCACATGATCTTGCGTCACTTCGCCATGTATCAATAGTGGTAGGTTGTACTTTTCTAATGCTTCAAAAACATCGACACAGGCGTTAATATTGGTGACGCCATCAGCCGAATTGGTAGTCGCGCCAGCAGGATAAAGCTTGACCGCTTGGACGATACCTGATTGTGCTGCCATCTCGATATCTTGGGCAGTGGTTTTGTCAGTGAGATATAAAGTCATACGTGGATCGAATGCAGTTTTGCGCTCAGTACTCAGCTCACTGGCTACTAAGTGCGCCATGATACGGTCGCGATAGGCACGCGCATCGTCAGTGTTCTTAACAGGAGGCACTAAGTTTGGCATACATATGACACGGTTAAAGCTGTTTGCTGCGTGCGATACAGTCGTGCTCAATGCTTTGCCATCACGCAAATGGATATGCCAATCGTCTGGCTGAAGGATGGTCAACTCTCTAATCGAATCAGTCATAATGTCGTCGCGCTCTATATCGTCATATACGGAAATAAAAGGAAGGGATACTGTACTGCTATCATAACAGATTTGCCTACTTGACTAAATATGCGGCTAAATATCTGTACATAATAGATGGGTTGTTTTTTAATTTGCGGCAGTCAACTGTCACCTATATGTGAATAATTGAAATCTATCGACCCAAAATTTAAATCAAAAGCTTATGCCATGGGGCAGTTGCACTTTTGCCTATAGTAAATATGATGTACACTGAGCAAGTAGTTTATCTTTTGATTGAATATTAGCGCTTTTCCTAACACTAAATGCTCACAATAGGAGTTCTTCATGGCTCAACTTGATCCAAAAAATATTAATAAAATCGTCTTGGCCTATTCAGGTGGTCTTGATACCTCCATTATCGCTAAATGGCTGCAAGAAACCTATGATGCAGAAGTGATTACCTTTACTGCTGATATCGGTCAAGGCGAAGAAGTTGAGCCAGCACGCGCCAAAGCTGAAGCTATGGGCATCAAACATATCCATATTGAAGACTTACGTGAAGAGTTCGCCCGTGATTATGTGTTCCCAATGTTCCGCGCCAATGCCATCTATGAAGGCGAGTATCTGCTAGGGACTTCTATCGCCCGTCCGTTAATCGCCAAGCGCTTGGTTGAGATTGCTAAAGAACACAACGCCGATGCTATTAGTCATGGCGCTACTGGTAAAGGGAATGACCAAGTCCGTTTTGAGCTTGGCGCCGTTGCTTTATCGCCTGACGTGGTTACCATTGCCCCATGGCGTGAGTGGGACTTGTCTAGCCGTGAGAGCTTGATGGAATATGCCAAAGAGCATAACATTGCGATTGATTATGCGGGCAATAAGAAAAAATCTCCGTACTCAATGGACGCCAACTTATTACACATCTCTTATGAAGGCGGTATTTTAGAAGACCCTTACGCCGAAGCAGAAGATGATATGTGGCGCTGGTCAGTGAGCCCAGAAGAAGCGCCTGACGAAGCACAATACTTAGAATTAGAATACGAAAAAGGCGACATCGTTGCCATCGATGGTGAAGCACTTAAGCCGTATGAAGTCATGATTAAGTTAAATGAGATTGGCGGTCAGCATGGTATTGGACGTTTGGATATCGTAGAAAACCGTTATGTTGGTATGAAATCACGCGGATGCTATGAGACGCCAGCGGGTACCATTATGCTAAAAGCGCATCGCGGTATTGAGTCATTGACGCTCGATCGTGAAGCGGCGCATCTAAAAGATGAGCTGATGCCACGCTACGCCAAAACTATCTACAATGGTTATTGGTTCAGTCCTGAGCGTATGATGTTACAAGCATTGATTGACAAGTCACAAGAATATGTCAATGGCACAGTACGTGTGAAGTTATACAAAGGTGCTGTGAGCGTTGTTGGTCGTAAGTCAGATGATTCGTTGTTTGACGAAAAAATCGCGACTTTTGAAGATGATGCGGGTGCTTACGATCAAAAAGATGCAGAAGGTTTCATCCGTCTAAATGGTCTACGTTTGGCTATCGAAGCCAGTCGTGGTCGTGATTTATCGAAGTAAGCCGGTCTTAATAGACTGTGCTAGATAAAGCATGAATAAAAAATATGAATAGAAAAAGGCGCTATACGAATAGCGCCTTTTTTTTGTGGATTTTTTAAAGGTTTGTTCGATGATTTTTTGCTAATTAAGAAGTTCTGTATTCAGAGCTTTTATTTATCATTGAGCCGCTTTTGTTTCTTTATCATCAGGCTCCTCATCGTCAACCATGACAATAGCCACATCCTGCTGCTGACGTTCTTCGATAACATCTTGTTCTATGACTTCTTCTGTCGCCAGTAACACACCGTCAGATTTTTGGCTTTGATACTTGAGCGTTGCAAGCCCGCCAAGCACCCCGATCACAGCAATAATAATCAGGATAACCGGATTTTTCCAGAGGGGTATTGATGCCTCGTATTCAATGGGCTTTTCGCTGGTGGTGGTCGGCGTATTATCGTTATTACCACCAATTAAACCCAAGCTTACCAAAGGTGGTTTGGGTGCGCTGGCAGGTTCGGAGGTAATACGTAGGCGATTACGACTGAGATAGATATCTGAGATTTTGGCGAGCTGTAATAGCCAGCGTTGGTGTGGCAAGGCAATGGCTTGCATTTCTGTAAAGACTAGCATATCGTTATGGCGACCTTGCTGCAAGTTATCAGGTGAGCGTCCAATGGCTTTTAAATAATTGCCAGTTGCCAACTGCATATCTTGCACAGGCTGTTGATTTTCAGGCTTGAATGTCGTCAATTCATGCCAGTAAGGATTGAACGCTGGTGGGGTGTCAGCGAGCTGTTCTGTACTTAATAAGGCACGTTCTGTATTAGGATGTTTTTCGGATTCGGCTGCTGATTTTGTTTTTAATGTCGAGTCTAAATTGATCTCTGATGCTGCGACTAGACTGTTATCTTCATTTACCTCATTCAATTTAACAGAGACAGACGCTGGCTCATTGATGGCAAAGCGAGCAGCTGATAAAAACTGTGGCTGTAAAGCGAACCACTTATCCATCTCGTCGTTATCAAGTTGGCTATAGTCGGCTAAAATAGCCAGTTCACGTAAGACAATCACGCATAAGGACGTGAGGAGTATCTGTACTTGCTGCGTTGTTGCGTCAATTTGCTGAGCAATATAGTCACTCGCTTTAATCACGCGAGCATTATCATAAAATATCGCATCCGCCGCTTCATGGCGATGATATAACGTCGCATTCATGGTCGAAAAATTCATCGAATTATATTGGCGTAGCTCTTTAACAGCGCCGCGACTAAATAGCTTTTTGCTCACAGCTTGTCCGTCATTGTGCTGCTGGTAAGCAAGCAAGGCACTGATAATGGCCTGCAAACTGGCATCCATTGCCAATCGAGCTTGTGGTAATGAAAGCTTGGCGGCATCGGCCAATAAAGATACCATTGGCTTGGTATCTTGATAGAGAAAATCATACATCGACACACGTGTCGGTGAAATAGTCGTCATAATCTGCTAGCATCAAAAAGTGTGCCCCTATATTACGGTGCCAAAAGCCTTGATACAATCCCTTAATAATAGAAAAATTCANNATTCTATGAAGAATAACGAAAGCTATAACGAGAAAAATAACGAAAGTTCTGATGTGCAGTTGTTGGTTAATATTGCTAAGCAAACATTAACGCTCTACCAGCATAATAGAGAATTGGCTCAATATACGGTGTCTACTGCTAAAAATGGCATTGGTAGTCAACAAGATAGCGGCTGCACACCTCTTGGCAAACACTTTATCGCCAAAAAAATTGGCGCAAATGAACCCATAAATGCCGTATTCATTGGACGCGTCCCTACGGGCGAGAGATATAGTGCTGAGCTTGGTGAACGACATCCTGAACGCGATTGGATATTAAGCCGTATTCTTTGGCTAAGTGGTGTGGAAGAGGGCTTTAATAAAGGCAGTAATAGTCAAGGTGGCTGTGATACTTATCAGCGTTATATCTACATTCATGGTACGCCAGACAGTGAACCGATGGGCGCGCCACTCTCGCACGGCTGCGTACGTATGCGTAATGAGGATATTATTGAATTGTTCGACC
>NZ_DKHR01000031.1:101175-104610 GCF_002453835.1 Psychrobacter sp. UBA6739 | reverse complement strand
CATGGGTATTTCCTCTTTTTTTGGTGAATCTTTATCAATCAAAGATCGGTGAATAGCTGTTTGACGGCTCATGATGCATACAGAACCATCAAACCGTTGACGCTATGGCTTATCTACTAAAACTGTTTGATCACTTTACGACTGTATATATGTGCTCAGATCATGCATTTCAATGCTGCACACATAGGTTTAAGCATTATACGTATTTTTTAATCTAGTGAACATTGCAGGATATTATACATTATCGCTGTTGCACTACTTTATCTTAGTGTAAATCATTAATAATATTGGAGCCTGCCGAACCTAGATACTTTTATCTTAAATAATTTTGTCTTAGATACTTTTAGATAATTACTCATGTATTGATAGCTTGATAAATTGACAGCACTAAAAGGCAACACCTCAGTGTCACCCTTAAATATTATTTGCTACACTGTAATTTATAATTTTCAATATTTTGTAATTTCGATATCGACACGAACTGTTTAAAGATGGCAAAGCAAACACAAGAGGTTTAAACAATAAATGGAGCTCATATTGAGAATTGAACTCAAGACCTCTCCCTTACCAAGGGAGTGCTCTACCGCTGAGCTATATGAGCATGTTTTTAATAACCACAAAAAACAACTTATGGATTTACTAAAAAAAATATCACGATACAGCAATACTAAAACTGACTGTCGTGATGATTTATTGATAATCTTTGCGATGTTGTATATATGGAGCGGGTGGCGGGAATCGAACCCGCGTCATTAGCTTGGAAGGCTAAGGTGTTACCATTATACCACACCCGCAATTACTCTTATTCAAGAGGACTCTAATCGAGAGTCATTAAGTATAAAGAGTATGCTTGGCGCTATGACAAACTTAAAAAAATATGGTGGTGGGAGAAGGATTCGAACCTTCGAAGCTTTCGCGACAGATTTACAGTCTGTTGGGTTTGACCGCTCCCCAATCCCACCTTAGGTTGCTTTAAACAAAAATGGCTTTAGTTTAAGACAGATTCATAAAAAGCTACTTTAAGAGAGATGGTGCCGACTGCCGGGATCGAACTGGCGACCTACTGATTACAAGTCAGTTGCTCTACCAACTGAGCTAAGTCGGCTTGTTCTCTTAAAGTGGTGGCTATTCTATCAAATTTTTTGAAAGACGCAAGCCCTTTTTTGCCTTTTTTATGATTATTTCAATAAAAAAATATAACTAATTGATTGTAATGATTTTTTTAAATAAAAAAATAGGCTGTTTTTCCACAATAACCGCATACTGTGTTTTTATGACTGGAGTCCCTAGCGAATCCGTAAACCATTACACGCCATCTTTACCGCTTTGACCAACGCCAATGCTTTTTTGTTGGTCTCTTCCCACTCTGCTTCTGGAATAGAATCAGCAACAACCCCAGCACCCGCTTGGATATGAATTTTACCACGGCGCATCACAGCAGTACGAATAGCAATGGCGTTATCCATGTTGCCATGCCAGCCCAGATAACCGACTGAGCCGCCAAATACCGTTCGGCGGACTGGCTCTATCTCGTCAATGATTTGCATTGCGCGTATTTTGGGCGCACCTGATAGCGTACCAGCGGGGAACGTCGCACAAAAAACATCCAACGCATCCTTATTGGGCAATATCGTCCCTTCAACATTAGAAGCAATGTGCATCACTTGCGAATAACGCTCGACAAACATCTTTTCGGTGACTTTGACACTGCCATATTCACAAACGCGGCCAATATCATTACGACCCAAATCGATAAGCATCAAGTGCTCGGCGATCTCTTTTTTATCACTCAGCAGCTCTTCTTCAAGCGCTAAATCTTCCGCTTCATCTTGTCCGCGTCTACGAGTACCCGCCAATGGTCGTACCGTCACTTTACCATTTTCGATACGTGATAATATCTCAGGGGATGCCCCAATAATGTCGAAACGCTTGTGATCATCGAGGGTGTAACCATGTACCAAGAATAAATAAGGCGATGGATTTAAAAATCGTAGGGCACGATAAACTGCTAATGAGTCGCCAGTATAATCGGCCGTCAAACGCTGCGCAGGAACGACTTGCATGACATCGCCTGCTAAAATGTAATCCTTTATTTTATTGACATCATGACAATATTTCTGCGCGCCTGTTTGTGAGGTAAATGTCGGCGTCGGCATTACGGGTGCGCTCAGATTTGGCATTTCTGCCAGTTTTTCTTCAATTTTTTCTAGCTCGCGGATGGCATTGCTATAACCATCTTCAGTGTGACAATCAGCATAAACGATGATAGATAACGTATTTTCTAAACTGTCAAAAACAATCACGCTCATTGATAGCATCAGCCACATATCCGGCATTGTCATCGGATTGGGGGCATCTGATAAACCCACGCTTGGCTCGATAACCCTCACCATGTCATAGCCAAAGTAACCTACTAAGCCGCCGCTAAAGCTCGGTAGCGTTGCAATATCCTCGACTGTTGGCATCTTATACTGCGCCATTAGCTGACGAATATAGTCAAACGGGTCAGCGACTGCATCGACATCGGTATGGTCATTTTTTTTGACGGTCATATTACCATCGGCATACTGCAAAATGAGATCACTACCTAAACCAATCATCGAATATCGAGCCCAACGCTCCCCGCCTACGACAGACTCAAATAAATATGCAGAGCCGTTTAAATCACGTACTTTAGAAAATACAGATACTGGTGTCTGTGCATCCATTAGACGTTTTTTTATCAGTGGAGCATGACTAAAGCCACGGTCTTTAAAAGCTTGATATTCTTCAAAGTTCATCATAATAATGCTCTCTTAACAAAACATTGGCAAAAGATAAAACAGCAGACTGTTAAATAAAATATAGCGTCAACACTCTATTGAATGTTGACGCTATCAAAGTGACATATTCGTGAGGGTTGCCGGATTATTAGCCGATAGTAGCTAACAGTTGGCTAACAATTATACCAAAGCCCGCTTGGGTTAGAGCATGTCAAATGCACTGGTCAGTACTTGGTTACGCACCGCCCATGTTAAATAACCACAATGCTAACGCAATAATGATGATGGCAATAAACACCCAAATGAACCAACCACCGCTTGGTTTTTTCTCTGCCTGTCCTGCATTGGCTGGATTACTGATAGCCTGATCCATCGCATTATTACCTTCTGTGCCAAGATCACGAGATTGACCTAGATTGGCAGTGCCAGAAAACTGTGCGGTTGCCGCCTGCTTGGCTCGTAGAATGTCGGGATCTGCTTCTTCTTGTAGAGCAGTTTTAGTCGTTTTGTCATGCTCTGATTCAACTGCTGGCTTTTCATGTACAGCTGACTGCTCTACTAATGACGTATCATGCGCAGGTGCTGTCGATGCCACCTCTGTCGCTGTGACGGCTTCTGGCTGACTTACAGCAGGTTGTGCATCTGCTACAGTTGCAGCAGCGACTGGTGCCGC